>JAUIME010000285.1 GCA_030433195.1 bacterium | reverse complement strand
TCGGCAACCGCACCTCGTCGACGACGGGACGATCGAGAGCGAGCAGGTCAGCCTCTTCATCGGCGATCGCTATGTCGTGACGTTCCAAGAGCGCACCGGCGACGCGTTCGAACCCGTGCGCCACCGTCTGCGCAACGGCCGCGCGCGCATTCGCAACGCCGGTCCCGACTATCTCGCGTACGCGCTCACCGACGCGGTCATCGACACCCACTTCCCGCTGCTCGAGACGTTGAGCGATCAGATCGAAGACCTCGAGCACACGGTCATCCTCGAACCGAGCCCCGAGGCCGTGCCCGAGATCTACGCGCTCAAGCGTCAGCTCATGTCACTACGCCGCGCGACGTGGCCGCTTCGCGACGCGATCGGCACGCTCGTGCGCAGCGAGGACAACGAGCTCATCCGCGAGCCGACGCGCGTCTTCTTCCGCGATTGCCAAGACCACGCGGTGCAGATCGTCGAACTCGTCGAAAGCTATCGCGAAACGGCGACGAGCCTGCTCGACGTCTACCTGTCGAGCCTCAGCAACCGCATGAACGAAGTCATGAAGGTGCTGACGATCATCGCGACGATCTTCATTCCGCTGGGGTTCGTCGCCGGGGTCTACGGCATGAACTTCGAGCGCGACCATCCGCTGAACATGCCGGAACTCGGTTGGGAGTACGGCTACCCCGCGGTGATGATCTTCATGGGGCTCGTCACGCTCGGGCTCCTGTGGTACTTCCGCCACAAGCGCTGGATCGGCCCGCCCTAGCGGAGCGAACGGGCGAGGCCGGAACCCGAGTCCGAGGGGTTCTCGGACTCGGGAGCGCAGCCGCTCAACGCGATGAGCGAGACCGCGAGGGAGTGTCGAAATCGGGCTCGTCGTAGTCGTCGCGGTCGTAACCGCGGCCCGCGAGCGCTTCGTACGTTTCCTGTTCGTTGCAGCGCGGTCGCCGGGAGCGGGCATGAAACCCTCGGTCCTGACCCTGCTCCGCTCGATCTCGGAACGTCTTCCCCACTTCGGTGTTTCCTTTCTCGAGCCTGAAAGCTCGATCGATGTCGCGCACTCGAGGCGCGCGCGGTGCTCGGATTTCACCGCCGCCCGCAATTCGACCGGGCGGCGTCGGCCCGCGAGGCACCGGGCTCGCGAAGCGATCTTCCCATCGCGATTCTCGTGCCGATTGAATGACCGGCGGAACGACGCGGGAGAACCCCGTCCGAGGGCCTGTTCGACGGCCGTCGACTCGTGCGGGCGCCCGCACTCGCTCGAGACGTGCCTTGCCGCCGAAATCGGAGCTTGCAAAGCCGATTCGGATTCGGCTGTCGGACCTCCGATCCGCGGCCGAACAGCCGATTCGGGGCGTGACTTGTCGGTGCTACGCTATGCCGCGACGAAGCATCGCCGATGCTGACCGAACCCCGCCTGATAGTGACGACGACGAGGGGGTGCACCGCCCATGTCGAACGAGTCCGCACTCGACGACGAGCGCATGCTCGACCGAAGCGCCCACCGCTCCGAGGCCGAGTACTTCCGCGACGCATCGACCGAAGGCATGGTCGCGACGGCGCACTACCGCGCGACGCGAGTCGGCGCCGAAGTCCTCGGGGCCGGCGGCAACGCGATCGACGCGGCCATCGCCGCCGGGTTGGCGCTCGGGGTCTGTGAACCGGCCGGTTCCGGGCTCGGCGGGATGGCGATGATGGTCGTGTATCTCGCGGACGAGCGTCGCACCTTCACGGTCGAAGGGCCCTGTCGCGCGCCGCGCGCAGCCACGCCCGAGGCCGTCGCCGCCTCGAACCGCTATCGCGGCGCTCGCGCCACCGCCGTGCCGACACAAGTCTCGGTCTTCGCCCGAGCACACGAGCGCTACGGCTCGCTGCCGATCGCGGAGCTCCTCGAACCGGCCGCACGCCTCGCGGACGAAGGCCTGCCCGTCACCCCGATGTTCGCGGGATTGATCGGCGAGTACGCATCGCCGCTCTCGCAGGAATCGGGCGGCGCGCTCTACCTCGACGCGAACGGCGCAGCACCGGCCCCCGGCTCGTTTTTCCGCAACCCCGCGCTCGCTGCGACCCTCCGACGCCTGGCCGACGCGGGATTCGACGACTTCTATCGCGGCGACATCGCGCGCGAGATCGTGCGACACATGCAATCGTGCGACGGATTCATCACCGCCGAAGATCTCGCCGAACTCGAAGCTCCGCTCGAACGCGAAACGCTCCGCGGAACGTATCGAGGGCGCTCGATCGAAACCGTCCCCCCGCCCGGCGGCGGCGTCACGGTACTCCACATTCTCGATCTGCTCGAGGCTTGCGGACGCGGCGAGCTCGACCTCGAGAACGCCGACGACGTCGTGCACGTCGCCGAGGTGATCCGCCGTGCGCGCATCGAACGACGCGATTACTACCTCGGCATCCGCAAGCATCCCGACACGAGCGTCGAGCGACTGCTCGAGCCCGATCGCCTCGCGGCAGCCGCCGCCGCGATCCGCGATCGCGAAGAACGCGGCGCCGGCGAGACCACGCACATCGTCACGGCAGACCGTAACGGCAACCTCGTCTCGATGACGCAGTCGATCGAACGATCATTCGGCTCGAAGGTCGTCACGCCCGAGCTCGGCTTCCTGTACAACGGCTATCTGCGAGCGTTCAAGGTGCAGAGCAAGAAGCATCCGCACTACCTGCGCCCCGGTGCCCCGGCGCGATCGAATGCGGCACCGTCGATCGTCTTTCGAGACGGCGTGCCCGAGTGCGCGATCGGCTCGTCGGGATCGGAACGCATGGCCTCCTCGATCGTGACCACACTGTTGCGGCTGTGGCGGCACGGCGACGCGTTCGAAGCCGTCCACGGACCCCGGATCCACGCGACGCCCGACGACACGATCCTGCTCGAACGCGAGCGATGGTCCGACGCCTGCATCGCGGCACTCGAAGCGCGTGGATTCACGCTCGAAACCCTCGACGCCTACGCGTTCAAGACGGGCGGTCTCCAGTTGCTCGCGCGCGACGGCGACGCGTTCGTCGGAGTCGGCGAACCGCGACGCGACGGCGCGGCGAGCGGGCCGATCGCACGAGCGACCTGACGGCGAACGGAGATCCCATGCAACGACGCGCGCTTCTCGCCCTCGGTGACTCGGACACGGCCCGCATGCGGGCCGTCCTCGACGACCTTCGCTTCCGCGTCACGATCGCGGATGCCGACGACGACGTCGTGCAGCGCGCCCGCGCAGAGATCGTCGACGCCGTGATCCTGTCGGAAGCGCGACTCTCGGGAACCACCGTCGAAGCGATGCTCGACACGCTTCGCGATGCACCGGAACCGCCCGAGACGCTCGTCCTTCTCGAGCGCGACGACGCCGCAAAGCGAGACGCGTGGCTCGCCGCCGGATGCTACGCGGTGTTCGCACCCGACGCCGCACCCGAAACGATCGAAGAATCGCTGCGCTCCCTCGCGAAGCTGCTCAAGGAATCTCGTGCCGCACGATTCGACGCCGAACGCATCCCACGCCACGCCACGCGCCTCTCCGACTTCGTATCGGAGAGTCCCGCCATGAGCGCATTCCTCGCGACGGCACGCCGCGTCGCGTCGGCGGACACACCGCTGCTCGTTCTCGGCGAGACCGGCGCCGGCAAGGAGCATCTCGCGCGCGCGATCCACCTCGAAGGACCGCGCGCCCGCGGACCGTTCGTCCCGTTGAACTGCGGGGCCTTGCCCGAAGGCCTGCTCGAGAGCGAACTGTTCGGCCATGAAGAGGGCGCCTTCACGGGCGCGCACCGGGCACGCCGCGGCAACTTCGAACTCGCGCACCGGGGAACGCTGTTCCTCGACGAGATCGCCGACATCCCTTCGCACCTCCAGGTGAAGCTTCTGCGCGCGCTCGAAGACACCGAGATCCGCCGCCTCGGCAGTGAGCGCGCGATCCCCGTCGACGCTCGCGTGATCGCCGCCACGAATCGCGACCTCGCGGCCGAGGTCGAAGCGGGCCGGTTCCGGCGCGATCTCTACTACCGCCTGAACGTCGTGACGCTGACCGTGCCGCCCCTTCGCGAACGCCGCGAGGACATCCCCGGTCTCGTCGAACGATACCGCGCGCACTTCGCCAAGCGACTCGGGCGCGCGATCGACCACGTTCCCGAAGGGACGATGCAAGCGCTCGTCGACTACGATTGGCCCGGCAACGTGCGCGAGCTCATCAACGTCGTCGAGCGTGCCGTCCTGCTCGCCGACGGCGACTCGATCGACGTCAGCGTGCTGCCTACCGAGCTCGGCGGCGGCGGCGCCCGCACCGACGCCCGTGTCGCCCCCCCCGCGCGCGACGTCGACACACCGCCTGCACCGAGCGCGAACGCAACGCCCCAACCGACCGACACCGACCTCGACCGTCCCTGGGCCGAGGCCCGGCACGCGATGCTGCAAGCCTTCGAGCGTACGTACCTCGATCACCTGCTGCGCGCCACGCGTGGTCGCGTCGGTGAAGCCGCCGAACGAGCGGGCATCCAGCCGCGCTCGCTCTTCGACAAGATGCGCGCCCACGGTCTTCGCAAGGAAGACTACCGCAGCTGAGCCCTCGGGGCGCTCGCGATCGCCCCGAGCCGCGCGCATGTCTCGCGGCCTGCCGGATCGCGAGGACCGCTTGTTACAATCCCCGCCGTTCGTCACGCCCGCCCGCATGCCGCCGCCCCCCTTCGCTGCACAGGAGTCGCCCTCCCATGGAGACGCAGGAAGAAACCCGCCCTTGGGAACAGATGGTCGCGCTGCTCGATTCCGACGCCTCCGTCGACGCCGCGGACGTACGTGACTACATCGAGACACTCGCGCCCGGTGAAACCGCCCGCGCGCTGTCGCGACTCGCCGAGGACGAGCGTCTGCGACTGTTCAGCCGCCTCGGTCCCGAGTACTCGGCCGACCTCATGGTGCTGCTGCACGACGCGCAGACCGCCGACATCATCGAAGAGATGCCGGCAACCGACGCGGCGGCAATCCTGCAGGAGATGCCGAGTGACGATCGCGTCGACATCCTCGGCGAGATGGAGGACGAGGACGCCGACGCGATCCTCGCCGCGCTCGAGCCCGACGACGCGACCTCCGTGCGCGAGATGCTCGCGTACGACCCCGAAACCGCGGGCGGGATGATGATCCGTGAGTTCCTCGCGTACCCCGAGCACTGGAAGATCTCCGAAGTGCTCGACGATCTGCGCGCGAACCGCGAACGCTACTCCGACTTCGACGTGCAGTACGCGTACATCGTCACCGAAGGCGGCGCGCTTTCGGGCGTCCTCCGCATGCGCGACCTCGTGCTCGCTCGTCCGGACGAAGCCGTGCGCTCGATCATGCTGCCCGAGCCCATGTCGATTCCGGTGACGTCGGGCCTTCAGGAGCTCTGGGAGTTCTTCCACGACCACCGTTTCTTCGGCGTCCCGGTGGTCGACGATACCGGGAAGATGCTCGGCATCGTACGGCGCACGGCAGTCGAAGAAGCAACCGCCGATCGCGCTTCCGACGACTTCCTGAAGATGAGCGGGGTCTCGGGGGGTGAGGAGTTCCGCAACATGCCGCTTCGCGAGAGATCGTTCCGCAGACTCTCGTGGCTGTCGATCAACATCGTCTTGAACCTGATCGCGGCGAGCGTGATCGCCCTCTACACCGAGACCCTCGACGCCGTGATCGCACTCGCGGTGTTCTTGCCGATCATCTCCGACATGAGCGGATGCTCGGGAAATCAAGCCGTCGCGGTCAGCATCCGCGAGCTCACGCTCGGCCTCGTGCGACCGTTCGAGTTCGTTCGCGTCTTCATGAAGGAAGCGTCGATCGGGCTCATCAACGGGACCGTGCTCGGGTTTCTGCTCGGGACGCTCGCGTTCTTGTGGAAGGGCAATCCGTGGCTCGGCGCGGTAGTGGGCGGCGCGTTGCTCTTGAACACGATCGTCGCGGTCGTGCTCGGCGGACTGATCCCGCTCGTGTTGAAGCGATTCGGATACGACGCCGCGCTCGCGTCCGGTCCGATTCTCACGACCGTGACCGACATGTGCGGCTTCTTCCTGTGTTTGAGCCTGGCGACCGCGGCGCTGTCGAAGATCGCGATGTAGTCGCCCCGTTCGAACGCCCGACGCTTCTGGAATCGGGCTCGCGGCGAGTGTACGATACGCGCTGACCCTGCCGGCGAACCGCGGGCCCGTGGCCTCCCCGCCGCGCGGACGCCCGGGTCGGAAAGGACATGCTTTGCCCCCCGTCCGCTGCACTTCGGCCTTCGAACCGTCGTCCCTCCGTGTCACCGTCCGGCACCTGATCGCGTTCACACTCGCGGTAGGCCTCGGCGTCGCTACCGTGGCCGCGGGCCTCGCTCAGTCGCCGGCGCAGCCCGAAACTCCGGTGACCGCGGCAGCCGACACGCGCGAATCGATCCAGGCGCGCATCACGCAGATCGAAGGGCGCGACGACCTCGACGAAGCCGTCAAGTCGCGCGTGCTCGACGGCTACCGGCAAGCCCTCGCGAACGTCGCCGACGCGGAGACCTGGAAGGCGAAGGCCGACGAGTTCGAGAGTGCGACGCGGTCCGCCCCCGAGCGACTCGTCCAACTCGAGACCGACTTGGCCAAGCCGGCCGACATGCCGCTGCCGCAGCCACCCGACGGCGGGATCACGCCGCGCCCCACGCTCGCCGAGCTCGAGGGCAAGCTCGGATCGGCAACCACCGACCTCCAAGTCGCCACGCAAGAGCAACAGAAGCTCGAGGAAGAGTTCCAGCGACGCACGAACCGTCGTGTCGAGCTGCCGACGCTCATCACCGACGCGAAGACCCGGCTCGCCGTTGTC
>JAUIME010000284.1 GCA_030433195.1 bacterium | reverse complement strand
TGTCGACCGCGGTCTGGTTGTCGTCGGCCGTCGAGAAGATCTGCTTGCGCGACGTCGGAATCGTCGTGTTGCGCTCGATGAGCTTCGTCATCACGCCGCCGAGCGTCTCGATACCCAGCGACAGCGGGGTCACGTCGAGAAGCAAGACGTCGGAGACGTCACCCGCGAGCACACCGCCCTGGATCGCCGCGCCGATCGCGACGACCTCGTCCGGGTTGACGCTCTTGTTCGGCTCTTTCCCGAAGAGGTCCTTGACGATCTGCTGCACCATCGGGATACGCGTCGAGCCGCCGACGAGGATCACTTCGTCGATCGCGTCCGGCTTCAGCTTCGCGTCGGCGAGCGCGTCTTGGCAGGGCTTGCGAGTTCGATCCAGCAAGTCCCCGACGATCTGCTCGAACTTCGAGCGCGTGATCTTCAGGTTGAGGTGCTTCGGACCCGACTGGTCTGCGGTGATGAACGGCAGGTTGATGTCGGTCTGCATCGAGCTCGAGAGCTCGCACTTGGCCTTCTCGGCCGCTTCCTTCAGACGCTGCAGGGCCATCTGGTCGTTGCGCAGGTCGATGCCCTGATCTTTCTTGAATTCGTCGGCGATGTAGTGGATGAGCAGCTCGTCGATGTCGTCTCCGCCGAGGTGCGTGTCGCCACTCGTCGAGAGCACTTCGAACACGCCGTCCCCGACTTCGAGAATGGAGACGTCGAACGTCCCGCCACCGAGGTCGAAGACCGCGATCTTCTCGTTCTTCTTCTTGTCGAGGCCGTACGCGAGCGCGGCCGCGGTCGGTTCGTTGATGATGCGCTCGACCTTGAGACCCGCAATCTTGCCGGCATCCTTGGTCGCCTGACGCTGCGAGTCGTTGAAGTAGGCGGGCACCGTGATCACCGCCGAGTCGATCTTCGTGCCGAGCTTCGCTTCCGCCGACTCCTTGAGATTCTTGAGGATCATCGCGGAGATCTCGGGCGGCGTGTACTGCTTGCCCTTCACCTCGACCTTCACGAGCTCGGACGGAGCGCCGACGAGCGAGTACGGAATCATCTTCTCGTCGTCTTGGACCTCGTCGTGACGACGCCCCATGAATCGCTTGATCGAGAAGATCGTGTTTTGCGGGTTGGTGATCGCCTGTCGGCGAGCGATGTCACCGACGAGACGCTCGTCTTGGTCCGTGAACGCGACGACCGACGGAGTGACGCGCTTGCCCTCCGCGTTCTCGATGACCGTCGCCGAGTTCCCTTCCATCACGGAGACGACGGAATTCGTCGTGCCGAGATCGATTCCGATGATCTTGGACATGGGGTACTGACCTCCTTGGTGCCGCCGAACTCCGTCGGCGGGGACTCTCGTCGGCGTCTCGGCGCCGAATTGGGTGACTGTTCTAGGTACTGCAGGATCTCAGGAACTGCAGGCCTTGCCAGGCTGCGCCGGCGAACGCCGAAGACTTCACGACCGCTTCGTTCCGTCGTTCGTCGGGGGACGAAGAAGTCGGGGCGACGCCACCGAGGCCCGCGGCCGCGAAGGCAAATGCTACCGCCGCATCGAATCGGAGCAACCCCAGTGCCAAACGGCAACCGCTTGCGAAAGCTTGTAACCTAAATCCTTCAAAAACCTTCTGCAAGCCGACCCGTACCGCGCCGGACGTCCCCTGTCAGAGTGACAGGGCATCGTGACTCGATGACCCGGAGCAACCTGCCAGATCGGCATAAGACATGCCACGTCGCGGCGACCGGCCGGACGCGACCCCGGGAGTCCATTCCCGCTTCTGCGAACGACTCGTCACCGCAAACCGTAGGACTTGATCTTGCGATAGAGCGTACGTTCGCCGATGCCGAGGATCTTCGCGGCCTGCTCGCGATTGCCCTGCGTGTACGCGAGGGCCCCGGCGATCGCTTCGCGCTCGAGCTCGTCGAGCGACGGAGGCGGCCCCTGCATGTCAGCTCCCGACGACGTCGGATCGACCGCCGCGACGACTCGTGGCGGGATGTCATCGACATCCAGACGCGTCGACGGAGCGAGCGTCACCATGTTCTCGATGCAGTTTCGCAGCTCGCGGACGTTGCCGGGCCACGGATACGCCATGAGGACCTTCTGTGCCGCCGGCGAAATTCCGTCGATGCGCTTGCCGCGCGCCTCGGACAAATCGGCGATGAACGCTTCGATCAACAACGGAATGTCCGCCTGTCGACGCTGCAACGGCGGGAGATCGATCGTCACGACGTTGAGTCGGAAGTAGAGATCCTCGCGGAAGCGTCCGTCCCGCACGAGCTCCTCGAGGTTCTTGTTCGTCGCCGCCACGAGGCGCACGTCGACACGGATCGGCTTGTTCGAACCGACGCGATTGATCTCCCACTCCTCGAGCACGCGCAGCAGCTTCACCTGCGTCGACAGCGGCATCTCGCCGAGCTCGTCGAGAAACAGCGTTCCGCCGTCGGCTGCTTCGAAGACGCCTTGCCGACTGCGAATCGCACCCGTGAAGGCGCCCTTCTCGTGACCGAACAGCTCCGACTCGAGCACGCCTTCGGCGAGCGCCGCGCAATTCACGGCGAGGAACGGCGCGTTCTTGCGGCGGCTGTTGTTGTGGATCGCCTTGGCGATGAGCTCCTTGCCGGTGCCCGACTCGCCCGTGATGAGCACGATCGCGTCGGTCGGAGAGACGCGTTGCAGGATCCCGAAGTTGCGCCGCATGAGCTCCGAGTTGCCGATGATCCCTTCGAAGCCGAAGCGACGGTCGAGCTGACGCCGAAGCTCGATGTTCGCGAGACGCTCGCGTCGCGTCTCGACCTGTTTCTTCACGACTTCCCGCAGCAACTGGATGTTCACGGGTTTCTCGAGATAGGTCGACGCCCCGGCCTGCATCGCTTCGACCGCGCTCGGTACCGATCCGTGCCCCGTGATCATGACGACCTGCACGTCGGGCTCGGATCGTTTGACCTCGCGCAAGATCTCGAGTCCACTGCGATCGCGCATCACGAGATCGGTCAGCACGACGTCGACGTCGAGCTCTCGAAATCGCGCGAGCCCCTCCTCACCCGAGGTCGCGACCTGGCAGTGGTGGCCGTCTCGCTCGAGAGCTTCGGCGAGCCCTTGCGCGTGGGGCTCGTCATCGTCGACGATGAGGATGCGCGTCTCAGCCATCGCCGGCTCCCTCTTCGGCGCCCTCGCCCACGACCGTCGACGCCGCGGGTCCCGCGATCGGCAGGATCACCTCGACGGCGGTCCCCCGCCCCACGTCGCTCTGCACCGTGATCGAGCCGTCGTGTTCCTCGATGAAGCGGCGCGACGTCGGCAGGCCGAGGCCGGTGCCGCGTTGCTTCGTCGAATAGTAGACGTCGAAGATCCGCGTGAGCACGTCGGGCTCGATCCCGCAGCCGGTGTCGACGATGCGCAGCTTCGCGGCCTCTGGATCGGCGAGCCGCTCCGTCGTGACGATGAGCTCGCCGCCGTCGTTCTCCATCGCGTGCTGCGCGTTGATGACGATGTTGAACAGCGCCTGCTTGATCGCGTTTCGATCGACACGGCACTCGGGAAGATCGGCCGCGGGCGCGAATCGGATTCGGATGCCGAAGCGCGCCGTCTCGGGCTCGATGAAATCGAGCACCTCTTGGACGAGGTCGTTGAGATCGCAGGGCGCGAGGCTCTTGTCGGCGCCACGAGCGTAGCGAAGAAACTCGTCGAGAATGCCTTCGAGCCGATGCACTTCTTTGAGCAGGAGTTCGAGCTTCTGCCGCGTTCTCATCGCGCGCGGACTCGTCTCCTCGTCCCAGTCCTCCTTGAGCAATTGGAGGGTGACCATCATCGTGCTCAAGGGGTTCTTGATCTCGTGGGCGAGACCGCCGGCGAGCTGACCGAGAAAGGCCAATCGATCGGACTGCTTGCCGGATCCGCTCATGCGCCTCGAATCATGCGCTCGGGAAGGTTGCGGGCGTCGCATCTCGCGATGACGCAGGAGGTTCGACGGACTGCGTTTGACAGCCGTCACGCGAGAAGGTTGAATCCCAAATTTGCGGGACACTGTCAACACGCGAAGGCTCTCCGGATGAACGATCGAGTGTTGCGAGTCGACCCGAGCGATATGCAGCCCGAGTCGATGTCGAGAGCCATCGAATGCCTGCGCGACGGCGGCCTCGTCGTCTTCCCGACCGAGACGGTCTACGGAATCGCGGTCCGCTCCGACCGACCCGACTCGATCGAGCGGTTGCGCGCGGCCAAGGGGCGCGACGCGGACAAACCGATGGCCGTACACGTGGGGCGCTTCGAGCAGATCGAGCGCGCCGCGAGCCGGCTCCCCCGTCTCGCCCACCGGCTCATCGAGCGGTATTGGCCGGGTCCGCTGACGCTCGTCGTTCCCGATCGCACCGCCCCTGCGGATGCCCCGCGAACCGTGGGCCTTCGCTTTCCCGCGCACGACGTCGCACGAGCGCTGCTCGGCGCCATCGACGTCCCCGTCCTCGGGACGAGCGCCAATCGATCGGGCGATCCGCCGGCCTGTGACGCCGCGACCGCCGACGAACTCATCGGCGACGCCGTCGACATCGTGCTCGACGGCGGCCCGAGCGAACTCAAGGAAGCCTCGACCGTCGTCGAAATCCTCGACGACGGATGGCGACTTCTCAGGGAGGGATTCATCGACGAAACCGCGATCCGCGCCGCGATCAGCAAGACCGTGCTCTTCGTCTGCTCCGGCAACACGTGCCGCAGTCCGATGGCGGCGGCGATGTTCACGCAACTGCTGCGCGAGCACCTGGGCGACGACGACCTCGAGAAGCGGGGCCTGCGCGTACGCTCGGCAGGTACCATGGCTTTCCCCGGAAACGGAGCGTCTTCGGGCGCGATCGCCGCGATGCAAGACATGGGCATCGACCTCACCGCGCACGAGACGTCGCCGCTCACACCCGACGCGATCCGCGAGGCCGATTTCGTCGTCGCGATGACCGAGGAGCAACTGCGCGCCGTGCGCGGGCTCGCTCCCGACGCGCACGCTCGCGCCGCGCTGCTCGACCCGACCGGGCACAACACGCTCGACCCGTTCGGCGGTTCGCTCGAGCTCTATCGCAAGACCGCATTCCAGATCAAGGAGCACCTCGCCACGTGGCTCCCGCTCGTTCTCGAAGCGCCGTGACCGATCGCCCGCGAGGCGCGGCAACGACCGGACTCGGCGACCTGCCCTATCGCGACGTCGACACCGCGCTCGACCGCGTATGGGACGCCCACCCCGAGCTTCCCTACTGGCCGCGCCTCCCCAAGCGCGATCGCCGTGAAGGCATGATCGGCCAGTTTCTCGGACGCTTCCCGTATCTCCAACTTCGCCGCCCGACGCCGACGCTGTCCGTGGAGGGGGACTCGCCCGAGCTCGCACGCGCGATCGACGAGATCCGAGCACGCTCCGGCGACGCGACTTGTCCCGAGCTTGGCGAAGCCGAAGCCGCCGCGTGGCACGGGCTGTTGGGACGTATCACGGCGCTCCCCAAAGCGGATCGTCCGTCGTTCGTGAAGGGCCAGATCACCGGACCGCTGACGGCGGCCTCGCTCGCCAAGGACCTCCGCGGTCGGCCGCTCGCGACGTTCCCCGGAGCGCTCGAAGCCGTCGCGACGTTCCTCGGCGACCTCGCGCTCGACCAAGCGCGCAAGATCTCGGAGCTCGGCGCGACGCCCATCGTCTTCGTCGACGAGCCGTTGCTCGCACGCCTCGATCCCGCAAACGACGGCGAGACCATCGAGCGCGTCACCACGATCCTGCGCGCGACGACCCACGCGCTACACGACGCGGGAGCCCTCGTGGCCCTTTCGTGCGAAGGGCGCTTCTCGTGGCCGGTCCTGTTCGGTCTCGACGTCGACTGGATCGCGTTCGACGTCGACCTCGCGCTCGATTCGCTACGCGAACATGCCGACGCGGCACTCGCGTGGATCGAAGCCGGGCGCGGCTTCGCGTTCGGTATCGTGCCGATCGGCAGCTTCGACGAGTCGTTCGACGCCGAGCGCCGCGCCGCCGGCCTCGTCGAGTCGCTCACCGCAGCGCTCGGGAGCTATCAAGATGCGCGGCGCCTCGTCCAGCACTCGCTGCTGACGCCGGCATCCGGGACGCTCATGCAGTCCGAAGCGACCGACCTCGCGATCACGACCGCCCTCGCCGAAACGTCGACACGCCTGCGCAAGATGAGAAAGTCCATCTGCTTTCGGATCTCGTCGGGAACGTCGGTGAGATCCTTCTCGTTGGCGCTCGGCAGGATCACCGTGCGGATTCCGGATCGATGCGCGGCGAGCACCTTCTCCTTCACGCCGCCGATCGGGAGGATCTCTCCGCGCAGCGAGATCTCGCCCGTCATCGCGACGTCGTGCCGCACCGGGCGCCGACTCAAGAGCGAGGCGAGCGCGAGCGTAACCGTGACCCCCGCCGACGGGCCGTCCTTGGGGACCGCGCCGTCGGGAAAGTGCACGTGGATGTCCCGCTCCTCGAACAGCTCGGGGTCGATCTGCAGCAGCTCGGCGCGCGACCGCACGTAGCTGTGCGCGGCCTTCACCGACTCTTGCATGACGTCGCCGAGGTAGCCCGTCACGATGAGCTTTCCCTTGCCGCGCATCGCGAGCGTCTCGATCGTGAGGATGTCGCCGCCGGACGGGGTCCACGCGAGGCCGGTCGCGACCCCGACCTGTGATTCGCGCCGCGATCGCTCGGGAACGATCTCGGCCGGGCCCAGGTACTTTTCGAGCGATTGCGGCCGGATGGACTTCGGGACGCGCGTACCGAGAACGCGTGCGGTCGCGACCTTGCGGTAGATCGTCTCGACGCGTCGCCGCAGACCGCGCAGTCCCGCCTCACGCGTGT
>JAUIME010000283.1 GCA_030433195.1 bacterium | reverse complement strand
TCGGATGATCCGGTCGTGTTCTTCGAACCGAAACGAATCTACAACGGGCCGTTCGACGGCGACCCGGACCGGCCTGCCGTGTCCTGGGCATCGCATCCGAAAGGCGAGGTTCCCGAAGGCCATTACACGGTGCCGCTCGGCGCAGCTGAAATCGTCCAGCCCGGATCCGCGCTGACGATCATCACCTACGGTACGCTGGTACACGTTGCGGTCGCCGCCGCGAAGTCGACCGGGGTCGATGCAGAAGTCATTGACGTTCGTTCACTGACACCGCTCGATGTGACGACGCTGCGTGAAGGCGGGATCCTCGAGTTCCAGCGTCGCGTGCGCGAAGAACCGGCGCCGCGGCCTTCGGCCCGCATCAGCTCGACGACGGACGCCACGCTCGGCCGACGACGCGGTCTCGATCTCGCGAGCTTGCAGCGCCAGCTCACGGGCGACCTGGACTGGATCGTCCTGCGTGCGCTCGAGAAGGACCGGTCGCGGCGCTATCCGTCGGCCAGCGAGTTCGCCGAGGACGTGCGACGCTACCTGGCGGACGAACCCGTGAGCGCCGGCCCGCCGGGGACGCGGTATCGCATTCGCAAGTTCGTCGCCCGCAACCGTGGGCTCGTGATCTCGGCCGCGCTCGTTGCTGTCGTGCTCGTGAGTGGGATCATCGCGACGACGACGGCGATGCTGCGCGCGAGCGCCAACGCGGATCGAGCGAGCGTGCAAGCGCAGCGAGCGTTGACGGCGCTCGAGTTCTTCCTTTCGACGTTGTCGCTCACGGATCCGGAAGTCGCGCTCGATCCCGAAGTGTCGGTTCGGACGCTGCTCGATTCGGCGGCCGATCGCGTGGCCGTGGTCTTCCGCGACGATCCGTTCGCGGAGTTGCGCGTGCGCGCCACGATCGGTCGCGCCTACGAGAATCTCGGACACCACGAGGTCGCCGAGCCGCACCTGCGGCGCGTCGTCGAGCTCGTCGAGCGTCACGCGATCGAGAGCGGTCGTTTCCTAGCGGGCGGTGCGCCGGGAGGCTATTCGGCGCTCGACTTCCACGAGACGTTGTGGACGCTCACGAACGTGTGTTTCGAGCTGGAGCGGGAGGACTCGTTCGAGATGTCGACCCGTTCGCGTAACGTCGGCATCGACGTGATTCGCGAGCGATCCAAGGGGGCCGCCGCGGCGCTCGAGGCGTTCGCGCTCGGCGTGGAGGCCGGGGCATGGTCGCTCGAGCCGGACGCCTTCGACGGCGTCGTCGAGAGCTTCGAGCGCGCGCGCTCGCTGGCCGAGAACGCCTTCGATACCGGCGACCCGATTTGGATCGTCTACGTCAACGCGTACCTCGCAGCGGGCTACACGGTGTGGTACACGCCGCACGAGCCGCAGGCCGAGACGTTCTGGACGGAAGCGCTCGCGATCCAACGGCGCGAGCTCCCGCCCGACCACCCCGACATTGCCGAGACCGTGAGCTTGCTCGTCGGCGTGTTGAACGGAATCGGCAAGACGCGGGAAGCCGAAGATCTGATCCGCGAGTCGATCGAGTCGCTCGAACGCGTTCACCGCGACGGTGCGATCTCGCTCGCGATCGCCCAGGGCATGCTCGGGGACACGTTGCGTCTGCAAGGTCGATTCGCGGAGGCCGAAGAGGTCTTGCTGCCGAGTCACGAGAGTCTCGTCGCGGCGATCGGTGACTCGGCGAACTGGCGCGTGTTGGAATCGGACGTCCGCGTCATCAAGCTCTACGACGAATGGAATCGTCCGGAATCCGCGTCTTCGTTCCGGGAGCGTCTCGCCACGTCGCTCGTGTCGGCTCCGTATGCGCCGCTGTGGGGCAATCTCCGCTATGCCGTGTCGACGGATGCCGACGGCCTCATCGCCGCGGGCGACCGACTGCAGGAAGCGGTCGGCGGTTTGTCGATGCTCGCCGAGCCGGGCAACGTCGCCGCGGAGTCGGTACCGGCGGCCGTCGAGGCGTGCGTGGCCGCGATTTCGTCGCGGGCGGAGCCGGGGAGTGCGGTGGGTGCTTCGTTCGCGCGCACGCTTCTCGGTTGGGCGCATGCGCTCGACGGCGAAGCGCATGCCGACGAGCGGCGCCGTCTCTTCGAGGCGGCTCTGCCGTGTTTGGAAGCCCATGCCGCCGCGAACGAATCGACGCTCGCACTCGATCGCGCCGACGCGCTCGCGGGCCTCGCGCTGGGCAATGCGCGCGCGGGCGATACGGCGCGCGCGCACGACCAGGCGCTCGACGCCTGGCAGCTCGTGCGGGACCAGCCGGCTTCGCGGGTCTGGTACGTCGCGAGCCAACGAGTGCGCATCGCGCGTGCTCTCATGGAGTGCGGCCTCGAAGAGTCGGCCGAAGCGCTGCTCCTGGAGGCGTACGAGAAGATCCGAGCGCAGTTGGGCGAGAACCACGGTGAGGCGCGCTACGCGCGTCGACTCCTCACCGAGCTCTACCGACGACTCGGCCGCCTGCAGGAAGCGGCACGATTCGAAGACTCTCGAACCGCCGACGGCAACGCGAACGGTTGACGCGACGACATGCCGTCGAGCGACTAGCACCGGTCGAACGACTCACTTCGAACTCACCTCGAACGAACCGAAATGGAGGAAGGACCATGACGAATCCGATTCCCGAAGGCCACGAGGGCATCATCGCGCATCTCGTCGTCGGCAACGCGCGCGAGGCGATCGCGTTCTACGAGAAGGCGTTCGACGCCAAGGAAGTCTGGATGTCGCCGACGCCGGACGGCAAGATCATGCACGCGGAGATCCTCATCGAAGGACGACCCGTGTACCTGTGCGACGACTTTCCGGAGTTTTGCGGCGGACAGTCGCGCGATCCGAAGACGCTCGGGGCGAGCCCGGTCACGATTCACCGCTACGTGAAAGATTGCGATGCGGCGATGGACCGTGCCGTGAGGGCGGGCGCTTCGGTGACGATGCCGGCGACCGACATGTTCTGGGGCGATCGCTACGGTAGCGTCACCGATCCGTACGGCCACCAGTGGTCGTTCGCGACGCACCAGAAGGATCTTTCTCCCGAGGAAGTGGCCGAGGCCGCGGCCGCCGCGTTCTCCGGACCGCCCCCTTCCTGATCCGCGATTCGATCCTCGAGCGGCTCCCGTTTCGCGTCGAGCGAGGCGGGAGCCGCCGGTTGTCTCAACGGCGCCCCGCGAACCAATGCAGCGCGATTCCGGTCGCCGTCGCGACGTTGACGGAATCGGCCTCCGGCCGCATCTCGATACGGACCTCGTGTTCGACCTCGTCGAGCGTCGTTCGCGAGAGTCCGTGCCCTTCGTTGCCGACGAGCAGAGCCAGGCGTCGTTCGCGCCAAGGCTCGCGCGGTGCGGTGGCGAGCGCGACGGCCTCGGGTCGCGGACTCAGCGCGACGCGTTCGAAGCCGGTGCGTCGCAGGTCGGCAAGCACGGCCGGCCAAGTGTCACCGTGGGCGAAGGGGATGCGTAGAGCGGCACCCATCGACGTGCGGATCGTCTTGCGGTAGAGCGGATGAGCCGACGCTTCGCACAGGACGACCGCCGCCGCACCGAAGGCGAGCGCGTTGCGAAAGATGCTGCCCACGTTGTCGGGGTTCGTGACGCGCTCGAGAGCGATGACGATCGCAGCGTCGTCGCGAATCGCGGCGAGGCGTTCGCGCGTTCCTCGCGGTTCGGGCGAGTCGCCGAGCGCGAGGCAACCCTGTTGGAAGCGCAGCCCCGTGAGCTCGCGCATCGTCGCAGCGGGGACGACGAGCAATTCCGCGTCCGCGGCGTGCGCGTGCACGTCGGCCCCGAGCGAGTCGAGCGCAGTCTCGGTCGCGAGAAGCGACCGCATACGGTAGGGGGAGTGCGCGAGAAGCGTGCGGATCGACTCGCGACCCTCGACGAGGAAGGTCGTGTCGTAAACGAGTCGCGGTCGGTCGCGGATGTCGCGGTAGGGATCGAGTCGCGGATCGTCGGGGTCGTCGATGCGTCGAGGGTTCACGTCGTGTCCTTCGTCGGGTAGCGGTTCTCACGCCGGCGAGCGGCGTGGCGACTTCGACGATAGCGTAGCCGAGGGTGACGTGAGTGCAAGTCGATCGACGCATGAGCGAGGGGATGCCTCATTGACTTCCGTGTTCGGTTCTGGTTAGATCGGAAGTGACGAAGAAAAAAGGCGTGTCCCTGGTTCTCGGAATACCATGCAACAAGCGCCCGTGAACGTTACGTTCCGGGTGGGGGTCCACGAGGCTTCCGCGTCGAGCGATGAGGTTTCGACTCGGAGGGCCTGTTTCGCGATGCGTGCGAGCTCGCGAGGTTTCTGACTCCGCGGCTCTCTCGCGCCTGCGTCTTGCCGGCCGACGCGTATCGCGTATGCGTTTCCGTGATAGCGACGCAGTTCCCCCCGAATGATTCCGAGCCATCGATCGCGCGACCGTCTCGGGTCGTGTGTCGCAGTTTGCTCGACGGCCCGAACGCTCGCCGTATGGCTCGAGTGTTCGCGTGCGCAAGGCAGGGTCCGAGCGTCGGGCGAACGGCAATGTCCGTACGGCGACCGACCCGAGTCCACCCTCGTGTGTCGCATCCGTGCGGCGTCTCCTCTCGTCCGGCGTGGCCGATAGAACAAGCCGGATTCCGTGGGCAGCGGAATCGGCTCGCAAACGGCATGTACCGAGACGAGGTGCTTCGATGAGACGAGAAGCGATCGATGGTCCGACGGTCCCTTCCGATCTGTTCGAGTACGAAGGGTTCGTGCGTGCGGTCGCGGCGGCGCTCTGCGCCGATGCGAGCGAACGCGACGACATCGCGCAGGAGGTATGGGTCACCGTGCTACGCCGGTGCCCGGATCGACTGCAGAATCCGAAGGGGTGGTTGCGCACGATCACCACGAACATCGCGCGCGACCGAATCCGACGACACCGCAGCCGCATGCGGCGCGAGCAAGCGGCGTCACGCGCCGAGTCGCTCGAGCCCGAGGTCGACGGCATCGCCCGGTGCGAGGTCGTGCGATCCGTGCTCGAATGCGTCATGTCTCTGGCGCCGCTCGATCGGCGCGTGGTGCGCATGCGGTACTTCGATTCGCGACCGCCGGCCGAGATCGCGGCGCGGCTCGGGGTGAGCGTCGACGCCGTCAAGTCTCGCCTGGCGCGGTGTCACGCGCGACTGCGCGGACTCTTGAAGCGGCGTCACGGCGCGCAGGCCGGGCGGATGCTGCGCGTCATGGCGGCCAACCGACGCACGGCGACCGAGCGTATCGCGGCCGATCGTTGGCGACGGGGCGCGTTCGGGGATCGAGGTCCTCGCGAGTCCAAGCGCTGCGACTGACGCCCGAGCTTCGCGCGCCACTTCGAGATTCGGTATGATCTCGCCGCGTGGTTCGAGAGGGCGGCGGAGCGAGACGGCGAGGAACGGCGTGGAAACCGAAGGCGAGCGCTCAAAGAGCGCGGAGCGCGAATCGAGGCGAGCAGCGGGCTCGGGATCCGTCGATGCGGATTCGGCCGACCGGGCGTCGGCCGAAGCGAAGCGCGTCGACGGTGTTCCCGACGCATCGGCGAGTGCCGACGAAGCACCCCTGCCCGCGAGCGACGTGCGCGGCGTGCCGACGACGGCGGATCTCGAACGGACGGTCGCGTGGCTCGAGCACGTCGTCGAAGATCATGCGCTCCTGGCTTCGCTTTCGGATGACATGCGCGTTCGGCTGCTCTCGGTGTGCGGGCGCGTCGCGCGGCCGACCTACGAAGAGCGCAAGGAGTTCGCGAAGGTTCGCTACGGCTTGCGGCGCAAGCAGCGTCGACGCCGAGACGAAGCGCTCCTCGATCGTACGGGGATCCGACAGCAGCGCATCGAGCTGGTGTTTCCGACTCCGGATCCGGCCGACAACGAGCGTGACTCGTCCGCGTTTATCGAGGACGCGGAACGTAAGAGCGTCGGGGGGCCGAGCGGCGGCGACGCGCCGAACGAAATCGACGAGCGCGCGAGCGAAAAAGCAGCGCACGAGGCAAAACGCCCGCGGCTCGAAGAACCACGCACGTGTTACATCTGCAAAGCCGACTACCGCGAAGTGCACGAGTTCTACGACGCGATGTGCCCGCCTTGTGCGGATTTCAATTGGCGCAAGCGTCGCCAGAGCGTCGACCTCACGGGGCGTGTCGCGATCTTGACGGGCGGTCGCGTGAAGATCGGGTACCAGGTCGGGATCAAGTTGTTGCGTGCAGGGGCGCGATTGATCGTCACGACCCGTTTCCCGCGCGATGCCGCCGCGCGTTACGCAGCGGAACCCGACTTCGAAACGTGGCGCGATCGACTCGACGTCTACGGACTCGACTTGCGACACACACCGAGCGTCGAGGCGCTCGTGTCGTACGTGGCCGAGCGCTACGAGCGGCTCGACTTCCTGATCAACAACGCATGCCAGACCGTGCGGCGCCCGCCGGGCTTCTATGCCCATCTCATGGAGGCGGAGGCGCTTTCGTACGACGACTTGCCCGAAGCGACGCGTCGCGTGCTCTCGGGTCACGAAGATCTTTGCGGTCGCGCGGAGGCCGGTGAGGTTCGCGCGCTCCGTGGCGCTGAGACGGGCGAGGCACCGGACGGCGGCGAGTCGTCTTCCGAAGAGTCCGCGTCGGATGCGGTCGAGGATACGACTCGAGCTGCCGAACGATCGGAAGATCCGGGCAAGCTCTCGGGGATCCGGCTGTCGGCCGCGCTGTCGCAGGCGCCGCTCGTGCCGGGAGATCTCGACGTCGGTGAACAGCTGTTTCCGACCGGGCGGCTCGATGCGGATCTACAGCAGGTCGATCTGCGTGACGTGAACAGTTGGCGTTTGCCGCTTGCCGACGTGCCGACGGTCGAACTGCTCGAGGTCCATCTCG
>JAUIME010000282.1 GCA_030433195.1 bacterium | reverse complement strand
GCGATCCTCGACCTCGGTCACTGGGAAGACCTCTCGGATCGGGAGGGATACCAAGAGACGGTCGGTGGCGGACAGGGGTTCAACTCGATTCACTTCAGGAACGGCGAACTCGTGATCCTCGATACACGAAACCCGAACACCTATCGGAAGTTCGAGCAAGGCGACGAGTTCGTGAACACGCAACCGACGTTCAGTACGTCGCATGCGCCCGCACGTTTGGGGCACATCTACCTCGTGAGAGTTCTCGACGATCACGACCCGTCGTTCGAGATCATCGCGAAAATCCTCGTCGTCGGCGGAAGTCGGGAGGGGAAGGAAGCGACGATCCTCTGGGAGGTTCTCCAGCGCGAGTAGCGGACCCAGAGGACCTCCATTCCCAAGAACACCAAAGCAGAGCCCGCGGTCACACAGTGATCGTGGGTTCTGTTGTTTTCCAGGTCAACGATCGGCTTCGGGGTCTCCGTACCGCGTGGTCCCTCCTTGGTACTCGGTGGAAATGCAGCCCTCCGCGCGGTGCAGCTACCGGGCATGCTCGCTCCCGGGGACGTGTGACGTTCGCAGCCGAAGGGCGTTCGCGATCACGGAGACCGAGCTGAAGCTCATCGCCGCGGCCGCGATCATCGGGTTCAGGAGGATGCCGAATAGCGGGTAGAGGGCGCCGGCGGCGATCGGGACGCCGGCGGCGTTGTAGGCGAACGCGAAGAACAGGTTTTGGCGAACGTTGCGCATGGTCGCTCGACTCAATCGGCGGGCGCGGACCAAACCGTTCAGGTCGCCGCCGACGAGTGTGATCGCGGCGCTTTCGATCGCGACGCCGGCGCCCGTTCCCATGGCCACGCCGATGTCGGATTGTGCGAGAGCGGGAGCGTCGTTGACACCGTCGCCGGCCATGGCGACCTTCTTGCCTTCGGCTTGGAGCGAGCGGACGATCTCGGCTTTCTGTTCGGGAAGCACTTCGGCTTCGACGCGATCGATCCCGAGGGCCTCGGCGATGGCTTCTGCGGTCGTGCGATCGTCGCCGGTGAGCATGACGATCGCGAGACCTTCGCCGCGAAGGTCGCGGATCGCTTGCTCCGTCGTGCTCTTCACCGGATCGGCGACACCGAGGAGCGCGGCGAGGCGCCCCTCGACGGCGGCGAAGAGAGCCGTGCCTCCCGTGCGACGATGTCGATCCGCGGCGTCGCGAGCGACGTCGACGTCGACGCCTTCCTCCTGCATGAGAGCGCGCGAGCCGATCACGACGCGGACGCCGTCGACGACAGCGACGACTCCCTTGCCCGTGAGGCTGTCGAAGTCGGTCGCTTCTCGGCGCTCTTCGGTCCGGGCCTCGAGTCCTGTGACGATGGCTTCAGCGAGCGGGTGTTCGCTGCCGCGTTCGGCCGCGGCGAGCATCGCGAAGAGTTCGTCCTGCGGGCGATCACCGAACTCTTCGATGGTGACGAGCTCGGGCTTTCCCTCGGTCAGCGTTCCGGTCTTGTCGACGACGATCGTATCGACGGACTCGAACGCTTCGAGGGCCGCGGCGTCCTTGACGAGCACGCCTTGTTTGGCGCCTCGACCGGTCGCCACCATGATCGACATGGGCGTCGCGAGCCCGAGCGCACAAGGGCACGCGATGATGAGCACCGAGACGGCCGCGACGAGCGCGTAGGGGAACGCGGGCGCGGGACCCACGAGCCACCAGACGACGAACGCAACGATCGCGACGAGGACGACGGCCGGAACGAACCAAGCCGCGACCGAGTCGGCCGAGCGTTGGATCGGCGCACGAGAGCGCTGCGCGTCGGCGACCATCCGAACGATCCGCGCGAGGGTGGTTTCGTCGCCCGTTCGACTCACGGTCATCACGAACGAACCCGTCGTGTTCACGGTTCCGCCCGTGATGGCGTCGCCCGCAGACTTCTCGACGGGGACCGGCTCGCCGGTCAGCATCGACTCGTCGACCGTGCTTCGCCCTTCGACGACTTCACCGTCGATCGGGATCTTGTCGCCGGGGCGAACCCGCACGCGGTCGCCGCGGACGAGGTCCTCGATCGGCACCTCTTGGTCGGATCCGCTGTCGTCGACACGGCGCGCGGTCGCCGGCGCCAACTCGAGAAGCTCGCGAATCGCTCCGCCGGTCTGGCGCCGCGCTCGCAGCTCCATCACCTGCCCCAGCAACACCAACGTGATGATGACGGCGGCCGCCTCGAAGTAGACCGCGACATGACCGCGGTCGTTGCGGAACGATTCGGGGAACATCCCGGGCGCGATCGTCGCGACCACGCTGTACAGAAACGAGATCGTGACGCCGATCGAGATGAGTGTCCACATGTTCGGGCGCATCGTTCGAATCGACCGCACGCCGCGGACGAAGAATGGCCACGCACACCACGAAACGACCGGTGTTGCCAAGAACAGCTCGATCCAGGGGCCGACGTTCGCGGGGATGAAGCGATGGAACGAATCGCCGACGAACATCTTGCCCATCGCGTAGAGGAAGAGCGGCGCCGTGAACACGACGCTGATCCAGAACCGTCGCGTCATGTCCTTCCGTTCGGAATCGTCGGGCGCGGCCGTGGCATCCATCGGTTCGAGCGCCATGCCGCAGTCGGGGCAATCGCCCGGCCCGACTTGTCGAACCTCGGGGTGCATCGGGCACGTGTAGACCGCGTCGGGTGGCGCGTCCTGCGAGGAACTCGTCGCCGACGAACGCGGGCCGTGACAACAGGAAGAGGTTTCGCTCTCGGCGGCGTCGGTCGTGTACCGATCCGGGTCGTCGGCGAACTTCTTCGCGCACCCACGCGAGCAGAACAAGTACGTAACGCCGTCGTGGTCGATGCGATCGGCCTCGGATCCGGCATCGACCTTCATGCCGCAAACGGGATCGATGTGCGGAGCGGGTTCCTTCGTCATTGTATCGGCGCCTTTCCGCCTTCCCTGAGATACGCCGGTGAGCGTCGGCTGTCGCCTCGGAAGAGCAGGGTACCTTCCTTCGTCCGCCTCATGTGGGGAGACGTCCGCAGCAGGAATCGTGCGAAACGGCACGGCGAGCGGTTGCCCGAGGATCGCGTGAGACGTGCGCCGTCGTTCTCACGATCCCGAAAGGGCGGCAGCTTTCTCCGGGCGTCCCGTGCGGCGGTAGAGTCGTGCGAGCATGGCCGTGGTCGTTTGCGCGAAGTCGGTCGCTTCGGCGTCGGTACGCACGAATGCGTCGTGTGCCTTTCGCAGCCACGGCTCGGCTTCGGCGAGCTGTTGCTGCTCGAAGAGGCACTGCCCGAGTCGAGCCGCGATTCCGATCGTGCGCAGGTCGTCGGGACCGAGGATTCGTGTGCGAAGCTCGTGACACTCCGCGAGGGCCGCCTGCTCCGATTCGTGTTCGCCCGCGCCGTGCTCGAGCGCGGCGAGGTTGCTGAGGGCGATCGCGATGTCGGGGTGGCCTTCCGGATAGAGAGATCGGTAGATTCGGAGCGACTCCACGACGCAAGGCCGCGCCCGTTCCGGATCGCCGTTCGTGAGGTGCGCGACGGCGAGGTTGTCGAGCGCCTGCGCGACAGACGGATGATCGGCGTCGAGCACTTCGCGGCGAATCTCGAGGACTTCGGTCGCGAGACGTGTCGCGAGGTCGCCCTCGCCGCGCATCCGGTGAAGCCCGACGAGATTGTTGAGCGTCTCGGCGACGGCGAGGCTGCGCGGGCCGACACGGCGTCGGCGGATGTCGAGGCACTCCTCGAGGAGTGTTTCGGCCCGTTCCGGCTCGTTCCGCCGTAGCTCGATCAAGCCAAGGTTGTTGAGGATCGCGGCTGCGTGCTCGTGATCACGACCCTCGGTCCTCTCCAAGTGCCGGAGCACTCTCCGCCAGATTCGCTCGGCTTCCGAGTAGTTCCCCGTGGCATATTGCAGGATCGCGAGATCATTCTCGCTGTCGACCGTCGTCCGGTCGTCGGCGCCGAGCACGCTCGTGTTCAGTTCGACCGCGCGTGCGAGGTGGGCTTGCGCGTCCTCGTACAACCCGAGGCTGCGATAGGTTCGTCCGAGTGTCGACTCGATGCTCGCTTCCACCCGCTCGTCGCTGGGCGGGTCGGTGGCGAGTTCGTCGGACGCGCGCGTGAGGATCGATCGAACGGTCGTCTCGGGTCCGGGGCCGATACTCGGATCCGCGGAGGAGAGCATGCGGTCGAGGAAGTTCGCGAGCTCTCGCGCGGAGTCTCGGGCGGCCACGGCGCTCGCCCGTTCTGCCTCGGCGATCCTCGCTTGGTGGAGGACCCCGACGATCCCCGCGATCACGACGATCAGCAGGGCGACCGCGGCCGCGACGCCCCAGAGGTGACGCTGCACGTAGCGCTTCGCGAGGTACGTCGCCGTAGGCCGACGTGCGCGGACCGGGCGGCCGTCGAGGTAGCGCCCGAGGTCGTCGGCGAGCGCGGCGGCCGATTCGTATCGCCTTGCGGGTTCCTTGCGAAGAGCGTGCAACGTGATGCGATCGAGGTCGGGGGATACGGCCCGCGAACGCGATCGTGCCCCCGTGAGGACCTGGCTCGGCGGTCGCGGATCGACTTCGCGAATGACGCGCTCCGCCTCGAGTCGACTCGTCGTCTCGAAGCGATATGCGGGGGCTCCTGACAGCAATTCGTACAGCACGAGCCCGAGAGCGTAGACGTCGGTGGCGGTCGATACCGGCTCTCCGGCGACCTGCTCGGGGCTCGCGTACTGCGGGGTCATCCATCGCAGCTCTTCGCCTTGCTGCGTGACCACGGGCTCGTCGTGATCGAGTAGCTTGGCGATGCCGAAGTCGAGGAGCTTCGGCGTTCCGTCATCCGTGACGAGGATGTTGGCCGGCTTCAGATCGCGGTGCACGATGAGATGCGCATGGGCATGCTGCACCGCGTCACAGACTTGTTGGAACAACTCGACGCGACGTCGCGTCGACAGGGTGTTCTCTTCGCACCAGCGATGGATCGGGCGTCCGCTCACGAACTCCATCACGAAGTACGGGCGGCCGTCGGGGGTTGCGCCTGCGTCCACGAGGCGCGCGACTCCCGGATGATCGAGCGCGGCGAGGGCGCGGCCCTCACGTCGGAAGCGGCGCAGCAGTTCGTCCGTGTCGAGCCCCCTGCGAAGGACCTTGACGGCGCAGTCCATCTCGAAACGCCCGTCGGCCCTCGAAGCGCGATAGACGTCTCCCATCCCTCCGCGGCCGGCGAGGGCGTCGAGCTGATACGCGCCGAGACGCATGCCGCTCAAGTCTTCGGGGGTCGCGTCGTCTCCGGTGTCTCGCCCTGCGAGGACGTCGGACAGCGATCCGAAGCGGGGTGGAGTGATGAAGTCGTCGGATTCTTCGTGGGCTTGCAGCAGTTCGCGCAGTCGAGCCGCGAGTTCGGGATCACTCTGGGCGAGACGATCGAGGTAGGCCTCTCGTGCCTCCGGATCGAGCTCGATGGCGGCGTTGAATCGAGTCTTGATCGAGCTCCACGCGCTGGGCGGCGGGTCCGGCGGGCCACTCGCGCCGGATCGGCTCACGAATCGCGGCTCGCCGCCACGCGCGTGTGGAGCCAAGCGCGGGCCAGCGCCCACTCGCGTTCGGTGGTGCGCTGCGAGACACCGAGCGCCTGCGCGCACTCGGATACGGTGAGTCCGCCGAAGAAGCGCAGCTCGACGAGTCGAGCTTGGCGCGGGTCGAACGACTCGAGCTCGATGAGGGCGTCGTCGAGTGCGGCCAGATCGAGGGAGGGCTGTTCGAACAGTTCCACGGCGTCGTCCATCTCGACGCGGCTCCAACGTCCGCCGCGCTTGGCCGTGTTGCGGTGGATCGCGTGGTTTACGAGCACGTGACGCATGGCTCGCGCGGCGGTGGCGACGAAGTGCGCTCGGTCGGCGTAGTCCGTTCCGGCGCCCTGGAGTCGCATGAAGACTTCGTGGACCAACGCCGTCGGCTGCAGAGTGTGATCGGCGCGCTCGCGTCGAAACATCTTCCCGGCGAGGTCGCGCAGTTCGTCGTACACGCGCGCCACGAGCTCCGTGAACTCACGGTCCGCCGGCATCGCTCTCGTATCGGCCGGCGGCTGCGATTCGCCCGAGATCGTCGTATGGGTCGCGATCATGTCGTCTCTGCTTCGTCCTTTCATCGAGGTCCATCCTAACGCACGAACGGGGCCCGAAGCCCGCCATCGCGATCGCCGAGGTTTCGTCGCGACTCCTAACCCGAGTTCAGGTTATCGCTTGCGATTGGATGTGGGCACAAGGGTTTTCTTCCGCCCTAGGCGGATGTGTGGGCGGGCTCGTGAGAGGGCGGGGACGACTCGCGACTGTCGATGCCCGAGCGCGGTGCGTCGACGCGAGCCGAATCGCATGGCGGTCTTGCTCGTCTGATCTTGCTAGTCGAGTGAGGCAGCGATTCGTGAGTCGGCGAATCCGACCCTCTACGGGATGCGAGTCAGCACGCAGCCGGACGCGTCACCCGGCGATCTCCCAGACTCGTCGTCGATCGTGCTCTGAACCCGTTCTGCCACTCTGTTCTGCCCAACATCTGGAGGTAGATGCCATGAACAACGAGCCTCGATCTTCGAAGCTTCGATGCCGCACGATGGTTCGTGACCGTATCCCGCTCACGGCGGTCGCTCTCCTCGTTTCGCTCGCGTGCCTGTTTGGATGGAGCGGCGCGGTCTTGGCCGGCGTGCCGATTCCGGGGCCCGGCGAGACCGTGACCTGGACGATCGACATGAGCCCGATTCAAATCCAGTCGTCGGTGCTCGTACCCGAAGGCGGCACGGTGCGGGTCGACCCCGGCGTTCGCGTCGAAGTCGACACGTCGAACTCGGCGACGCTCTTCGTCGAGGGCGCCTTGCTCGCGAACGGG
>JAUIME010000993.1 GCA_030433195.1 bacterium | reverse complement strand
TGTGATTCGCCGTCGCCGCGCGTGCTTGGCATGCGAGCGACGCTTCACCACGTACGAGCGCATCGAGCAGCTCCCGCTTCGCGTCGTGAAGAAAGACGGCTCACGCGTCCCGTTCGATCGCCAGAAGATCCTCAACGGGCTGCTCAAAGCTTGCGAGAAGCGACCCGTCCCGACCGACACGCTCGAGGAGATCGCGACCTCGGTCGAGGCCGAAGCGATGGAGCGCTTCGATCGAGAAGTCGACTCCAAGACGATCGGCGAGTTCGTCATCGAGCGCATGAAATCCGTCGACGAAGTGGCGTACATCCGGTTCGCGTCGGTGTATCGCGAGTTCAAGGACGTGAACGAGTTCGTCGAGGAGGTTCGCCCGATGCTGCGGAACTCGCCCTGACGGGAGCGGGTCCGCGTCCGCGGCGAAATCGGAGAACTTCACCGAAAAACTCGGGGGAGAAAAACGGACTTGCCGCCGATGTAGAGATGAAGGGGTGATCTCGGTTCATCTCGACTGGAGATTCTTCATCCGCGCCTCGTGACGGCCTGACGGTCGGAAGACGGCGCCGCGTCGGTGACGCGATCCCGCGGCCGTGGGTCGGCCGCGACGGGTCGGCCCGTCGACGACCACGATTCGACTCGAGAGGTTCGTGCATGCGTTTGACCCGCCTCGAAGTTCAAGGCTTCAAATCCTTCCGTGACAAGACAGAGTTCGCCTTCGACGGCGGTGTCACGGCGATCATCGGTCCCAACGGCTGCGGCAAGAGCAACGTCGTCGACGCGTTCCGCTGGATCCTCGGCGAGCAGCGTCCGACCTCGCTCCGCTCCACCGAGATGCAAGACGTGATCTTCCGCGGCGATTCGGGCGGCGGCGCGAACTTCGCCGAAGCCTCGCTCTACTTCTCGAACGACGACGGGAAGCTGCCCATCGAGTTCAAGGAGGTGTGCATCACGCGGCGCCTCTACAAGTCGGGCGAATCCGGATACCTGCTCAACAAGGAACCGACGCGCCTCAAGGACCTGCGCACGCTCTTCATGGGCACCGGGGTCGGCGTCGAGGCCTACTCGTTCATGGAGCAGGGCAAGATCGACCAGATCCTCAACACGAGCGCTTCGCACCGCCGAGGGCTGTTCGACGAAGCCGCGGGCATCAGCCGCTTCAAGCAGCGCAAGAAGGAAACCCTGCGCAACCTCGAGAAGGTCGAGTCGAACCTGCAGCGCGTGCAAGACGTCGAAGAGGAGCTCGGTCGCCGCATCCACTCGCTGAAGATCCAGGCCGGCAAGGCGCG
>JAUIME010000992.1 GCA_030433195.1 bacterium | reverse complement strand
CCGGCCGGAAATCGTCGCGCGTCGTGATCGTCGTCTCGAACGGGACGCTCAGAAGACGCCCGTTTCGCGACTGGATCGAACCGGGCGCATCGGCGATCATGCGAATGGTGTAGCGTTCGTTCGCCGCGAGCCCCGTACCGTTCAACGGCGGCGCGTTGTCCGGGAAGTAGTCGTTGCGATCGTCTTCGAGAACGACCGGGTACCAACGCACGAGCTTGCCGTCGATCTCGATGCGCCCTCGGACGATGTCGACACCCCGGCGCACTTGGAGCCCGAGCGCCGAAACGCCCTCTGGGTGGATGCGCGAGCTGAACTCGAACACGAGCGGTTCATTCCGATACACGACGCCGTCGGTGTCCTCGAACGAGAACGCGACGACCGCGAGGGCGCCAGCATCTCCGGAGCCCCCACCGCCTCCACCGCCGCATGCCGTGAGGGCGACGACGCTCGCCGCGAGCATCCAACGCAGCCCTCGCCATCGAGGTCTCGAACCGATAGGCTCCCACGCCCGCATTCGCATGCTCGATTACTCCTCGATCGAAAACCGTAGCCGAAGATCGTCGATGCCGGGCATCCCCGGGTCGTTGTCGGCAATCGTGGTGTAGGGTCCGGGCACGACGAACCGCACCTCCCATTGGACCATCGGGAAGCCATCGAGGCTCGTGACGTCGGCCGTCCACTCGGTGATCGAATCCGCGAGCGGCTCGCCCGGTCGCGCGGGATCCTCGAGCGCGGCGCGAAACCACACCTCGATCGTGACGCCTTCCGGAAGCTCGTCGCTCGACGTCACCCGCTCGCCGTTCTCGTCGAGAACGACGAGGTCTTCGGCGTCGAAGCGGACGCGCGCCTCGAACGGAGGCTCCCCGAGCGTCCCGTCGAACGCGTACCGCACGAACGCATTTGGCGGTGCATTCGTTAGCAGAAACCGCGAGCGTCCGAAGCTCACGCCGAGTCGGTCTTGCGCAATCGTCGCGAAGATCGGCGCGGGGTCGCATCGGTTGCAGCGCACGTTCGAAGCGATCGACTCGACGCGGATCCTGCCGTCGCCGCCGTTCCCGCCGCGGCCGCCGCGCGGTCCGACCGACCCGCCGTTGCCACCGGTAGCTTGGATCTGCACGCCGGCGATCGCGAGGTCACGGGCGCGCATCAGCAGAGCACCGCCGCTGCCGCCGCCGCCGCCGCCCGAGCTCGTTCCCCCTTCCGGGTCGACCGCGCCTTGCCCGCCTCGGCCCCCGTTGACGGAGATCCGCGCCGCCGGATTGCGGATGTCGAGGACGATCCGACC
>JAUIME010000281.1 GCA_030433195.1 bacterium | reverse complement strand
CGCGGATCTTCGCGGGCTTCAGGTTGGCGACGATGACGATGGTCTTGCCGACGATGGCTTCGGGCTCGTAGTAGGCGGCGATTCCCGCGACGATCTGGCGGCGCTCGTCGCCGACTTCGAGTTGCAGGCGGAGGAGCTTGTCGGTGTCGGGGACGCGCTCGGCTTCGAGAACGCGAGCGGTGCGCAGCTCGACCTTGGTGAAATCGTCGAAGCCGATCTTCGCGACGCCTTCGGTTTCGGTGTCTTTGGTGGATTCGGTGCTCATCGCGGCTTTCCCTTTCGCCTTCGGCTTCGTCTTGGCTTGCCCTTGCTGTTGCTTCTTGTTCTTGCCGCCCTCGGCGGCACCCTTCTGCGACGCCTCGTCCTTGCGCGCGTCGATGCGCGGGAACAAGACCGCTGCTTCCCCGAGGCTCGCGCCGGATTCGAGACCGCCCCACGTTCGCAGCTCGTCGATGCCCGGAACGATCGCGTCGGCAGCGATTCCGAGCGTGCGTCGTAGCTCGCTCATCTTCTCGGGCATCACGGGGTACAGGAGCCCCGACACGATGCGAAGCGCTTCGGCGCCCGCGTAGAGCACGACGGCGAGCTCGTCGCGTTTGCCTTCCTTGGCGAGCGTCCACGGGCGTGTCTTGTCGAAATACCGATTCGCTTCGCGCACCGCGCCGAGCACGGCCGCCATGCCGCGATCGAGCGCGATCGAGGTGACCGACGACTCGACGGCCGCGACCGCATCGAGCACCGACTTCGCGAGCGCGGCCTCGTCGTCGCCGGGTTCGCCGGCCGCGGGCACGACGCCGTCGAAGTTCTTGTGGATCATCTTCGTGACGCGGCTCGCGAAGTTGCCGAGATCGTTCGCGAGGTCGGTGTTGTAGCGCGTGACGAACAAGTCCTCGGAGAACGAACTGTCCGAACCGAGCGTCATCTCGGCGAGCAGGAAGTAGCGGAACGGATCGACGCCGTAGCGCTCCGACATCTCCATCGGATCGACGACGTTCCCCTTCGACTTCGACATCTTGGCATCGCCGAGCAGCCACCAACCGTGCGCGAACACGGTCTTCGGCTGCGGCACGCCCATCGCCTGCAACATCGTCGGCCAGTACACCGTGTGGGTCGTGAGGATGTCTTTCCCGATGAGGTGACACGTCGCGGGCCACCAATTCGCGAACTGTTTCTCGTCGCGTCGGTACCCGATCGCGCTGATGTAGTTCACGAGCGCGTCGAACCACACGTAGCAGACGTAGTCGCGATCGAACGGAAGCTCGATGCCCCAGTCCATTCGGCTCTTCGGGCGCGAGATGCACAGATCGCCGAGCGGCTTTCGCAAGAAGCCGAGCGTCTCGTTGCGTCGGAAATCGGGCTGGATGAACTGCGGATCCGACTCGATCTTCTCGATGAGCCAGTCCTGATACTTGCTCATGCGGAAGAAGTAGTTCGACTCGACGATCTTCTCGACCGTGTTGCCGTCGGGCGTCTTGCCGTCGACGAGATCCTTCTCGGTGTAGAACACTTCCTCGGTGACGCTGTACCAGCCTTCGTAGTCCCCGCGGTAGATCTCGTCACGATCGTAAAGATCCTGCAAGATCTCCTGGACGACCTCGGTGTGACGCGACTCGGTCGTTCGGATGAAACCGTCGTTCGAGATGCCGAGCCGTTCCCACAGCTCCTGGAAACGGACGACGGTCTTGTCGCAATGATCGAGCGGCGAGATGCCGGCCTTCTTCGCGGCGTCGGCGACCTTCTGCCCGTGCTCGTCGGTGCCCGTGAGAAAATACGTCGGGACCCCGAGCAGGCGGTGGTAACGCGACAAGACGTCGGCGAGGATCGTCGTGTACGCGTGCCCGATGTGCGGCGCGTCGTTGACGTAGTAGATCGGCGTCGTGACGTAGTAGGAATCCATGAAGGGAAGTCTCCGCGGGAATCGGCGAACCGGCTATTGAAGCATCGCCCGCGAGGCCGCGCAACGCGACGCGATCACGTCAGGGCAGCGCGTACCGCGCCACGAGAACGCCCTCGCCTCGCGGCACGGGAACGAGACGCGAGACACCGCCGACGGTGTCGATGCGCTCGCCTCCGCGGACCGATCCCGAAACCTCGACCGCGACGAGCCGCAACTCGCGGAACGCGCCGTCGTGGGCTTCCCGCACCGCCTCGGGAATCTGCAACGACAGCCCGTCGCTCGCCGCGTCGAAGCGAACCTCGAGCGTGCGATCCGAATAGGACGACCGGCACGCGCTCGCACGCCGCGCCCGCCAAAACGCGTCCTGCTCGCGGAAGTTCGTGATGCCGTGATTCGCAGCGCGGGCGGCCTCGTAGGAACCTTTCCAGAACGCCTCGCCCTCGGGCTCCTGCGTGATGAGGTGCGGATGGAAGATCGGGATGATCGTCTGGTGATAAAGCGCCGCCGACTCGTCGAGAAGGCGCGCGAGGAACGCCGGCGACGCGTCGCCCCAATCCTCTTGCGTGACGAACGGGATCTCCCACAGCGGGAACGGCGTGCCGTCGGTGTCGAGCGGCCGAAACGGAAGCCCCGTCCCGAACAGGTACCCGCGCCCGCCGCGATTCGGGCCGTACGTCGTGTCCCATCGCAGGCCGTACTCGTGCAGCACGCGAAACGCGCGCGTGTAGTGATCGCCGATGATGAGATAGTGCGTGCGATTCGCGATCGGGCGACCGACGTGCTCGCTGAGCAAACCGTGCTGCTGATCCATCGAATACCGCACGCGGAACGGCTCGATCTTCCAGAAACCGATCGGCATCGGTAGCACGTTCCAATGGAGCTGCAAGTCGGCGTCCCGCTCTTCGAACCACGCGAACCAGTCCTCGCCCTCGTACCACGTCTCCCACAGGCGACGGTTGAGGATCAGGAAGTGCGTCGACGTCGCGTCGATCTCACGCTCGTGCGCGGTCAAGAACGCCGACGCCGCACCGCCTTGGAGGTCTTCGTCGTGCGTCATGAGGAACGCGCCGCGCCAGGTTTCCGGGAAACGCCACCAACGCGCGCGCGGCTCCGCGGCGCACCACCCGTCGACGAGCGCATCTTCGAGAGCGTCGGCGTACGGGATCGGGTTGTCGAGCATCCGCTCGTCGCAGACGACGTCCTCGGGCTCGAACAACCAATCGTAGCGGCCGTACCGCTTCGTGACGCGGTACGCGTCGTCGGCCGGCGTACCCTGCTGCATCGCGACCAGCCACTGCGGGTAGTCGAACGCGATCGTCTGGACGAGTCCCGCACCGAGCGGACGTTCGAGGATGGCCGGCGTGAGGTCGAGCTCGGCGACGACGAGAACGTCTTCGTCCATCGTGACGGCTTTCGAGCGCGTCGTCGGGGCGGGACACGTGTGCCACCAGGCATCGGCGCCCCGGATGCCGCGCCAACGCGTGAACCGCGTCGCCCCGACGGATTCAGTCGAACGCTGCACCCCCGAAAGCCGCTGCATCGCGAGGCTCGGCCGATCGAGCACGAGAATGCCTCCGGCGCGCGTCCACGATTCGAGGCGCGCGACGAGCGACGTCGCATCGACCGTGTCCTCGACGTCGGGCGACAGGACGAGCACCTCGAAATCACCGAGGCGTGCGTCGGGTGACGTCAGGTCTTCCGCAGCGACGGCGACCGCGTTCCCGAACGTCTGTTCGAGCGTGTTGAGCCACGCGGCGCCCCAGTCGTTCTCGGCGAACGGGAGCTCGGCGCGATCGTCCGTCGCCGGCTGTCGGGACGTGACCCATGCCCACGGAATCCGCCCTGGAGAACGAACGTCCACGAACGCATCGGGTCGTTCGTCGGCGTCGCGTGCAAGCACACCGGCCTCGGGCGGCTGCCACCGCGAGAGATCGGGAGCATAGACGTCGAGGAGTCGCAAGCCGCCGAGCGTCGCGATCCCGACGACGACCAGCACGATCCCCCACTTGCGCGCGCGTGTCATCGCGATCTCCCGCCAACGCGGCGCGCCTTGCGCCACGACAGCGCCGGCACCCCGCGATCCTTCACACCGTGGCTTCGGTGACGATGAGCGTTCCGCTCTTTTGATCCTTCTTGAGCTTCACGAGCTTGCGTCGCTGCGCGTCTTCGAGGAGTTTCGAGAACGTGCTGTAGCCGTGATACTCCTCGTTGAACGACGGGCGCTTGCGCTTCATCGTCTGCTTGATCATCGAGCCCCACAAGACGTCCTTGTCTTCACGCTGCAAGGCGCGGATCGCGTCGAACAGAAGATCGAACGCCTCCATCTTCTCGGCGGGGATGTCGTCGATGCGCTTGCGCTTCTTCTCGCCGCGGACGAGGTCGTCGTAGTAGATGAACTCGTCGCAGTTGCGCGTGAGGATGTCGGCCGTGGAGTTCTTGACGCCGAGTCCGATCACGAGCTTGTTGTTCTCTTTGAGCTTCGAGACGAGCGGCGTGAAATCGGAATCTCCCGACGCGATCACGAAGGTGTCGATGTGGTCCTTCGAGTACGCGAGGTCCATCGCGTCGACGACGAGGCGGATGTCGGCGCTGTTCTTCCCCGAGTAGTGCTTCTTCGGGATGCTCATGAGCTCGACGGCCGCTTCGTGCAGCGGTCGCTTGTAGTCGCTGTAGCGCTCCCAATCCGCGTAGGCGCGCTTCACGATGATCTTGCCCTTCTCGAGCAGACGCGCGAGCGCGAGTTCGATGTCGAACTTCTTGTAGCGCGCATCCTTGATACCAAGGGCGAGGTTCTCGAAGTCGAGAAAGAGCGCTTGCGTACGCTCCTGGTTCCGCTCGGATGAATCGTTGACCGCCATAGGGGCCTCGAACGAGGACTCCGGAGTTCCGCGAACGCCGTGCACGCCCGCCGGGATCACTCCTTTGCCCCACACTGTAGAACGGCGTTCGCATCGACACAAGCCGTGGCGGCATTTCGAGTTCCGAGAGTTCCCGAGGCGTTTTGCAACGCCGGGGTGCCCGGATCGGCGAGGTCGGGCGCGGCGTGGTCGCGCTACGGGAGGAGTCGGACCGACTCGATCGTCGAGCGCTCGAAGGTCATCGAGCCGAGATCGTCGACGTCGACGCGCACGGACGCGTCGTCGCCTCCCTCGAGCACGCCCGACCAGTTCCGGCGACCGTCCTCGACGCGGGGCTCCTTCAGCGTCACGCGCACGCGCTCCCCGCGAAAGCGCTGGTAGTCCGCGGCCGTGCGAAGCGGCCGATCGGCTCCCGGGCTCTCGACCTCGATCCGGAAATCGCCGGGGTCGAGTCCGCTCTCGTAGATGATGTGACGCACGAGCTTGTGCGCGCGGACGCACGAATCGATGTCGAGACCGTCGGGGAGATCGACGCTCGCGCGCAGAAACTTCCCCGGGCCGAAGTGTAACTCGACGACCTCGAAGCCGTCTTGCTTCAAGCCGGCGTCGATCTCGCTCTCGAGACTCTCCAACGGATTCGTCATGACGAACTCTCCCGAAGGTTCTTTACCCAATCGAACTCGCGGCAGATGCCCTCCACGAGGTCCGTGGTTTCGATCCGCTCGCGCTCGATCAAGATCCCGAACGTGTAGGTCTCGATCGCGAAGTCGTGCGTCGTCCCGCGATCGCACGCAAAGCCGTAGGCTCGCGCGGTGTCTTCGTGCGTCGTCCGGAATCCGTCCCCCGCTTCGAGGAACAGCGGCAGATGAAAATGCACGCGCGCCTCGCGCATCGCGTCGAGCTCTGCGGCCGGACGGCGCAGAAAATCTCCGACGTCGCGGTCCCGCCAGCGGATCACACCGTCGTGGTCCACGGCGACCACTTGATGCAGATAACGCGGTTCGTCGAGCGTGCGCAGAAACGCGAGGCCTGCCGCATTCGACCCCGGATCGTCGAGGATCAAGGCGTTCGAGAGATGGATCTTCGAGACCGAAATCCCCCGCCGTGCGAACGCGTCGAGAGTTTCCACCGGATCCTCGAACTGGATCGAGAAATGACACGTGTCGAAGTTGACCCCGAGATGCTCGCGGATCGTCGCACGCGCGGCTTCGATGCCCATCCCCTCGCTGCGTACGAGATCTTCGGCACCCGCACGATCGAGGCGCTCGAACAATTCGATCGTCTCGGCTCGATTCTCGAACGTGTTGAGTGGCTCGGGCTCGACGCACAAGACCAGGCGCTTCCCGGTCGCTTCGCTCGTCCGCGCGAAGGCGAGCGCCGCGCGGGCAAGCCGAACGGCGATCGCGTCGCGCGTGGCGTCGTCGTCTCCCCACTCTTTGAACGATCCCGTGAGCGTCGAGACCGATGCGTGCGTCGCGTCACCGACGAGCGCGGCGGTGATCTCGGCAAGGCGGATCGTCGCGTCGAGGCGCTCGGGCTCGAGCCACGAGGGACGGAAGACGTCTTCTTTGACGCGCGCTTCGTGGAAGCCCGAGATCGGAAAGCCGTTCATCGTGAAGACGTCGAGCCCCGAGGCCCCGAGTCGATCGCGCAAGGCCGCGCACTGCGCGGTGTCGGCGAGCGCTTCGATCGCGGGCATCCCGAGCCGCGCCTCGACGGGCAGGCGCGCTTGCGGGCCGTGGCCCAGGCGCCGCGCCACCTCGCGCATCGTTCCCTCGGCCCCCTGCAGTACCTCGTCGACGGTCTCGCTCGGAAACAGGTTGAGGCTGTATCCGAGGCGTTCTTCGACTTCGGCTCGGTTCGCGGGCATCGGCATTCGGGGGAGGTGCGCGAAAGATCGTACGGGTTCGGAGCGCCGGTTTCTCGTGGCGCTCGCGCGGATGCGGCGTTGTACCATTTCTTGTACACCATCCCCGCCATGACGCATGCTCTCGGCGCTACCGCCACTTCTCCCTTCGACGACCGACTTCCGAGGCTCCGCGATCTCGACGTGGAGCGACAGGTGCTCGACAACGGCGTGACCGTTCTCGTGCATCCCGCACCGCGCACGCGCCTCGC
>JAUIME010000991.1 GCA_030433195.1 bacterium | reverse complement strand
CCGCGTCGCGGAAAAAGCGGTAGGTCGCCTCGACGAGGGGACGCGTATCCATGCCTTTCTGATGCACCCAGTCCTTCCAAAGGCATCGCACGTAGCCGCGTGTCGGATGTCCGCGAAACCACGTCATCAAGAGGTGCGGCAGGTCGCGCAGGCGCAACGGAAGGAAGTCGTCGCGCAGCCCCGCGATGTCGACGAGGACGAGTCGATCGAGACATTCGGGCCGCTCCGCGGCGTAGTAGACGGCCGCCGGTCCCGCCATCGACCATGCGCAGAGAGTCGCTCGCGATCCGTCGTGTTCGGCCGCCAGTGCTTCGAACCAGCCGAGGCCCGCCATCGTTCGAGCGAAGTCGAGCCGATCGAAGTTGAGCCGAGCGATGCGATCTCGACTCACACGAGGACGAAGATCCGAAACCCACGCGCGGCGTAGTACGACTCGGCGCCGTTGTGATACACGAAGACCGTATCGTACCGCCGATCGCAGAACAACGCTCCGCCCCGTTCGCGAATCTCGGCAGGTGTATGCACCCAGCTCGACGTCTTCGTGTCGAACTCCACAAGGCGCTGCAGCTTTCGATACTGCGCCTCTGTCAAAAGCTCGCCCCCCATCGCGGCGGCACGTTCCACCGCACTTCCTTCGGGCTTGTGCTTCTTTCGCGACGCCAACGCCTCGCCGTCGTAGCAGAGACTCCGGCGCCCCTCGGGACTCTGCTCCGAACAATCCATGAAGACGTAGCCGCCAGCAGCCTTGTCGAAGCCCACGACATCCGGCTCGCCGCCGGTACGCTCCATCTCCGCGATCGTCCGCAACTTCTTCTTGTCGGCCTCGAGCCGCTCGCGCACGTCCGCCCACTGAATACCGCGATGCCGCTTCTTGTTCGCCTCGAACCGCGCCTCGAGGATCTCGAGGAGTTCTCGAATCTCACCCTGTTTCATTCGGCATCTCTTTCTGCCTTGTCTACATCGTCAGCCAACGGCGCGAACGCCTCGGGACTCGCTCGGAGCCGCTCTTTGAAACGCATCTCGATGACGTCGTCGTGCGGCAACAATCGGTTGTAGCGTGCGTTCGCTTTCCTTTCGGTTCGACCGGTCCACTTCGCGAGCAGCCCCCGACCCCTCCGATTCAACAACGAGGCGACCTCGGTCAGCCCGAAATACTCGAAGCCCCGGACTGCCGATCGCGTCTTCGTTTCGTCACAGCACTCGAGCGCGTGATGAACACCCCCATTGCACACGAGGCCGTGAAACAGGAGGAGGCTCGCCAGCGCCTCGTCTCCCTCGCGAGGCGCG
>JAUIME010000280.1 GCA_030433195.1 bacterium | reverse complement strand
CCCGTGCGCCTCGTCCTCTTCCCGGGCGAAGGCCACGGAAACCGCAAGGCCGCCGGTCGCCTCGACTACACCCTGCGCATGATGCGCTGGTTCGACCACTACCTCAAGGGCGACGGCGACCGCCGCAAGAAGCCGGCCCCGCCCGCCCAGCTCGACTACGAAGCCCTCTTCGGCGACGTCACCGACTGACGCCGCCAAGCGAGCCGCAACAAGTACCCACCGCGCCGATCGGACCCCAAGGTCCGGTCGGCGTGTTTCGTTTCAGGCCCGATTCGGCTAAGGTGGAAGCCTGGGCGCGCCGAGAGTTCCGAGGGGGCGCCTGCCCGCAACACCCGCGCATCACGACCCGAAGGAGACGACCATGGATGCACTAGCTTGGAGCGGAACGATGCTCGCCGACAGGCTCGCGTATATCGGCCCGGGCGGCCCGAGCGGTGTCCACACGACGTTCGGCTCTGTGGCGTTTTGGGCCGTCATGCTCTGGTTCTTTGGATTGGCCGTCGTCTTCGCCACGCTCGAAGTTCGGTGGCGCGACAAGGGTCGTGAAACGGCCGCGCTAGCCGCCTGGTCGGTCACCGCCGCTCTCGCTTTTTCCGGCGCGCTGCTGACGTTGCTCGTCCCATTCGGATTCGTCGACACCTACGATTGGTCAGGGAACGAGTGGCTTCGCCCCTGGGCACTGTGGTTCGCCCTGCTCGGCTTCGTCGCATCGGTCAGCGGCGCCGCATCCTGGAGTCTCGCACGAAGCGACGGGGCCCCATCGGTTCTTCGGTCGCTCCACCCGACGCAGATCCTCGTCGGAGCGGTTGTCTTCCCTGCGCTCGGCGCAGCAACGATCGGGACCATCTGCTTGATGCTCCTCTATCCGATGCTCGAAACGCGGCTGCTCTTGCTCGGTGCCCTCGCAAGCCTCTGGCTTATGGGACTTGCCTTCATCCCGATCGAGAGCACCGACCGCACCTCGAACGAGATGCGGCACGCGATGCGCCTCGGTGTCGTCACGCATGCCGGCGTCGCGATCTTGTTGACTTGGATCGCCGTCACGTTCACGACCGGGGTTCCGTGGGGATCGATCGGGAAGGCGACCGCCGGATGGGTCATGGCGCTGCTGCTCCTCGGCGCATGCGGTCGCCTGCAGGTCTGGCGACCGAGTCCGATCGCAGCATCGACCGAGCGGAAGTAGACCCCGCGGGTTCGAACTACACCGAGTCAGCCCGAGCGCCCCTGCCCTACGTGGGCCGAAACCGAACCGGCCGCATGAGCGGACCCACGCACCCTTCGCAGCTCCGTTCAGCCTTTGCGTCCGCCCCTCGTTCGGTCTCGATCCAGGCATCGCCCGCGGCGATCCGAACGCACCCCGAAAACGTACTTGTTGCAGAGCGGCCCGAAACGAGTGATCGTCGATAGTGCCTGGCATCACTCGTTTCGGAGGGAAATGATCGTGGCCATTCCGCACGACCTGCGCTCGCGCAACGCCGCTTCGGCGTCGACGTCGAGCCCGCACGACAAAACCCACCGCGCCCCCGGGCCGTTCGATGCGCCCGTACGCATCGACGCCGACGTCGAACACCGACACGCTTCGACGATGGACGCGCTCGCGCAACTCGCCGTCGCCGCGCGTGTGTCCCTGCCGCTGCAAGGGCTGGTTCACGTGTTCGAGTTGTCCGAAGTCGTGGCGTCGATCCGACTCGAAGGCGTGCCCGCTCGACTCGTGGACGTCTTCGAGTTCGAGACCACGGGACACGTCGACGACGAGCACGGTGTCACGATGGTCAGGAATCACGTCAAGGCTTGGTCGCACGCACGCCGCGTCCTCGCGGATCCTCGTGATGCATCACTCGCCTCCGCGCTCGCGAGAGCGCACGAGCAGATGGCTCCGCCCCCGGGGCTCATGGGTAACGATCCTCTCGAAGCGGATGCCACCGACGTCTCGGACGAGTCCGCGGACACCTCGGCGGCCGACTCACGGCGGTTCGAGTTCCAAGCGTCGCTCGCGGCGCTCGAGGATCCCGACGCCGTGGACACGGAAGTCGCGTCGCTCCCGTTGCTCCGCGTGGCGATCGCCGCCGCGCGGATCCACGCGATGGAGCTCGATCCCGGCCGGCGCGGTCGCCTCGCGCGACTCGTCGTCCCGCTGCTACTCGACGACACCGAGCACATCGAAGCCGGGTTCCTGCGTCCGAGCCTCGCGCTCGCCGATCGAGAGGCCGAGTATCGCGCCGCGCTCGAAGCACTGCACAACGGGAACGGCCTCGACGAATGGACGCGCTTCTTCCTCGACATCATGCACGATGCCGCCGAAGCCAGCACGCGCGTCGTCGCGGATCTTCAAGCCATCCTGACGCGAGATCGAGCACGGCTCCTCGGACACGCGCGATCGACCGTGACCGTGCTCGCACTCCTCGATCGACTCCTCGAGTATCCGGTCGTCTCGGTGCCCGAAGTCGCCGAGATGCTCGATACCACCGACACGACCGCACGCAAGGCCGTCGATCTCCTCGCCGCACTCGACATCCTGCGCGAAACGTCAGGCAAGGCACGCAATCGCGTCTACGCGTATCACGACGTCATCCACTTGCTCGACACCGCGAGCGACGACCACCGACCGACGAAACGGAGAACGACATGACGAAGGATCACGGTCCGAGCATCAAGGACGACGAACAATACGAAGCCCTGCGCGACGAGGGCATGAGCAAGGAGAAGGCCGCGCGGATCGCGAACACCGACCGCCATGCGACAGCCGCTCGCGGTGGCTCGTCTTCCCCCTACGAAGAGTGGACGAAGGACGAACTCTACGACCGTGCCAAGGAGATTGGCATCGAAGGCCGTTCCGACATGACGAAGAGCCAGCTCATCGAAGCCTTACGCAAGCACTGAGGCTTCGGCTCGGCGCATGGCATCGCCAGTCTCACCGCTCGATCGCAGCTACTGCACCGTCACGTCAACGACGTTCGACATGCCCACACCCGGGCACGTTCCGCGGCGTGCGGCTTGGAACTGCAGCCGTCGGCCGACGTACGACGCCGGGATGTCAATCGACTTGGCGAATGCGCCGGTGCCGTCGAAGGAGCCGCGCGTGACGATGCGCGTGCGCGGCGTGTTCGCAGGAAGCTGCATCCAGAAGTCGACGCACCATGAGCCGTCCATGGTGGCAAAGCGACCGATCTGATTGCTCCAGGCGACGAGGACTTGTTCGCCCGGCGGTCCTTGGGTCACCGTGAACAGGGCCGCTTGCCCCCCGACGAAGTTGTCGATCGTGAGCGCGAGCGTGATCTCGCACTCGTCGGGAACGCCGTTGCCGTTGCGGTCGGCGCTCGTGCCGTCGCCGATGTCGCACTCGTCGGGCGAGAGGTTGCCGTTGCAGTCGTTGCCGCTCGGCGTCATCGTCGGGAAGATCGTGCCCGGCGCGCCGGCTTCGAAGCCCGTACCGCCGTCGACGGTGATCGTTCCCGTGAAGGTCTCGGGCTGGGGAACGGCGCACGGCCGATACACGGCGATACGACCGCCCGCGCCGCCACCGCCGCCGTTGCTTCCGGCACCGCCGTCCGCACTCAGCGCACCCGCGCCGATGAACGCCATCGTTTGCACGAGAATGCTGCCGCCCGCGCCGCCGCCGCCCGTTCCCGTTGCGGCCATGCCGTTCGCATTCAGGATGCCCTCGATCACGAAGTTCCGCCCTGCGGTGATGCGCACGGATCCTCCGCCCGCGCCGCCTTCGCCGCACACGCCGCCGCCACTGCCGAGGTTGCACGGACCGATGTCGGTGCCGTTGACCGCGCCGCCGGCCTTGCCGCCGCTGCCGCCGCCACCCGTTCCGCCGTGTCCGCCGCCGCCGCCCGGCCCCGTGTCGCAATCGGACCCGGCACCCGGACCCGATGCGGCCGCGAAGCCGAGACCGCTCACGTCGATCGCGCCGTCGTCCGCGATGATGACGTCGCGCGTCGCCTCGAGTTGGAAGTACGCCTGCGCCGGCGGATGCGTCACGATCGCGCCCGCGCGAATCTGGATGTCGCCGTCTACATGCAGGTGCCCCGACACTTCGGTGAGGCCCCCGACGAGGTCGGCGTTATCGTAGAGCAGCCGCGCCGGGAAACCCGCGCGCTCGACGAGCACCGAACCCGCGCCGCCCGCCGTCGCGTTCGCGCCGCCGCCACCGCCGTTCGCGATGATCGTACCCGTGAACGTCGCCGCGTCGTCGGCGCGCACGACGATGCGTCCGCCCGCGCCGCCGCCACCGGTTCCCGCGGCACCGCCGACCGCGCGCACGATGCCGTCACCCGTGAGCATCGCGCACGTGACGACGATCGTTCCGCCCGAGCCGCCGCCGCCTTCGCCGATCGCGGCTTGGCCGTTCGCGGAGATGACGCCGTCGAGGTCGAGCGTACCGCCGATCGTGAAGCGCAGCAGTCCGCCGCCGAATCCGCCCGCGCCGCACAAGCCGCCGCCGCTGCCCGGTTGCGCGGGCGCTTCGAACAAGCCGTACGCCGCGCCCGAACCGAACGTTGCCGAGCTCCCGCCGAGTCCGCCGTGACCGGCGCCGCTTCCGGGCCCGGTGTCACAACTCGACCCTGCCCCCGGTCCGGTCGCGGGACCGTACCCCGCACCCGTCGCGTCGAGGTCACTCGAATCGTCGACCACGAGATCGCCCGCAATGGCGAGCGTCATGCCTTCGAGCTGTCCCGGCGTATGCAGGACGAGTCCGCCGTTTCGAATCGTGAGGCTCGCGAACGCATGCTCGCAATCGATCGAGACGACCGTGCCGTCGACGACGACGTCGAAACCGTCCCACGTCGTGTCGCCGCAACCGATCGCCGTCGGCTCCGTGAAGACCACCTGTTCGGCGCCCGCGACTCCGGCGACGACGACGGCGAGCGACCACGCGAGCGCGACCGACGTAACGAAGTCTCGTGTCCTTCGCGACATGTTTCGCGACATGGCGATTCCTTTCGGGAGTCTGTCGAAAGAGATCCGGACGGGACCGAGTGAGGCGACCGGCAGCCCACGCCGATCGGAGCCCCTTCGGGATCTCCTACTGCGCCCATGAGGGAGGCGGATAGCCTAGCTTCCGCGACATCGCCATGCGAGACAAGCGAAAAGGTGCCTCCGCCCCCGAAAGAGGCTCCTCAGGGGATGATTCGCAGCGTCGCGACCGCGGCGTCTTCGACCGCCGCACGCGAGATCGGCACGACGTGATACTCGCCGGCTCGGAAATCGGGGAACCAGTCGAAGAAATGATCGCTCAGCGGATGCCCGGACTGCCCCCCCGGCATCGCCATGCGGCACGCGTCGACGTCGGCGAAGTCGAGCACGTAGCGCCAGCTCGGGGCGGCCATCGTCTCGAGCCCGCCGCCGTCGGCGCGCTTCGAGAACGACGCCGACAGCGTGCCCGCCGACCCGGGCCACGGGAACGGACCGCGCGTAAGACGCAGGAACCGTCCCGCGCGCGACTTGCCGAACGGATGCCCGATCGTGACCGACTGCACGTCGCCGAGCGTCGCGTCGCCGTCGACGACTTCGAGTACGGAGCGCATCGTCGCGGCGAGGACGTCGTCGCGCGTTTCGACGGCGTCGGTTCGCACGTCGTCCCAGAAGCGCGACGACGCGTCGTCGAACACGCGCTCGATCATGCGATACGTTCCGAGCCGCTCGATTTCGTCTTCGAACACCGATTCGCGAAGCGCGTGACGCCACAACGCGAGGATCGCAGCCGGCTGCGAATCGAGCGCCATGGTGCCGTCCCACGTGCGCACCGCATCGGCCTTCGCGCTCTCGCCGAGCGACTGCAACGTGTCGGCCGCCGCGACGCGCCAATCGCGAAGCAACGGATCGACGAGATCGAGCTGCGCGCGCACGAGGTCGTCGGCCGCGATCGACTCACGGTCAGCGAACAGCTCTTCGGCGCGACGGATGCGGTCGTACACGAACGTGCCGGGCAAGTCGTACGATACGGACGCGCGCGCCGGCGGATTGTTACAGGACGCGAGCCAACCTTTTTCCGGACCATACGTGTGCGGCGTTTCATCGAGCGGGCGATAGCCCTGCCAATCGTTCGCGGCGACGCGCCCGTCGATCGGCAGCAGCGCCTGCGCCGCACCGCGAATCGGAACGGGCGGGCCGAGCTGGTACCCGATGCCGCCGTCGGCTTCGGCCCACATCCAGTTGAGGTTCATCGCGCCGAGCGACGTCGCGGTCGCGCGGAGTTCGTCGAAGTTCGCGCTGTACGGCAAGCGCAGGCTCGCCGTGAGCGCCTCCGCCCAATCGGCGTCGTGACCGGCCCAGCGGATCGCGTAAACGCGCGAGCCGTCTTCGGCGTCGCGACCGGGCCACAGCGGACCGTGGCGCGTCCACCGCACGCGAAGCGGCTCGGCGTCGCGCTCGCCGCGCACCGGGATCTCGTCGTCGAACGCTTCGAACTCGAGGCTGCCGTCGGGGCCGAGGTAGCGCGCGGGATCTTCGGGATCGACGGTCTCTTCGAACGTGTCGACGACGTCGAAACCGCCCGCCGTCGCGCCCCACGCCGTCGTCTTCGTGTGCCCCATGACGAGGCACGGAAGCCCCGGCGTCGTGACGCCCACCGCATCGAGTCCCGTATCCTCGATGTGCATGCCGACGATGTACCACAAGCCCGGAATGCGCGTGATGTCGACGTGCGGATCGAGCGCGAGCAGCGCCTTGCCGCTCGCACTCTTCTCGGGCGCGACCGCGAACGCATTCGACGCGAACGACGGCTTCCACGCCGACGCGAGCCCGTCGAAGCCGAACGTGCCGGACTCCGCGCCCGATGCCGCACCGACCGTCGTGGGCACCGAACCGTCGGGAAGGTATCGCGCGGCCTCGGCCGCGTCGCGTCCGAATCGCTCATAGAGTTCGAAG
>JAUIME010000279.1 GCA_030433195.1 bacterium | reverse complement strand
GTCGCAGGTGACTTCGATCACGACGGCCGCGACGACGTGTTCGTTTCCCTGGACCGTAGCCTCAACGAGAGCGAGCCCGGATATTGGATCCTGCGCGGAACGAGGAACGGCCTGGCGTTCGCACGCGGTGAGTACGCCGACTTCATCGCCCAAGGCGCTACCGTGGTCGACTACGATGCGGACGGACACCTCGATATCATCAAGGTCGCGATCGGATACTTCCCCACGATTCTGCGCGGCGACGGATCATTCGGTTTCGAACCGACCCCTTACCTGCGAGCGAACGACGCCTTCACCGACCTCGTCGTGGGGCACTTCGACACCGACGCTGCCCTCGACATCGTCCTTTCGGGAGCGGACTCCGGCATCCTCGCGCTCATCCTCGCGCCGGATTCTTCCCCCCAGCCGGGCGCCGAATCCCGATGACCGAACAACCGTATCGCAACGACATCCGAACCGCGTTCGTCGTGATCCCGATGCTGCTCACGATCGAAGCGTGGCGCCGTCAGGAGGATCTCCTGTCCCCCGCGGCACTCGACGACGCGCTCGTCGGCGGGTTCCTGCTGTGCGTCGCCTATCGACTGGTTCGTCGCCACCCGACCGCGCCGCTGTTGTGGGTCTTCGGCTGCGGCGGCGCCTGGTTCCTCATGGTGCTGAGCACCTACGGATCGCTCGTCGCCTTCCGCGAACCGGATCCGTCGGGAATGCCGATCGCAGTCGTGCTCTCCTTCAAGGCCGCACTGCTCGCACTCGTCAGCGTCGCGAGCGTCCGCGCGCTCCGCCTCGCACGAACCTCCCCCTTCTCCGGCTACCCGCCAGGCCGCATCCGCGTGAAGCTACGCGTCTCTCACCAGAACGAATCGAACGTCAGCGGATCCTCGGGCAACCCCGGCGGCGGCTCGACATCGCCCCCGAGCTCACGCAACGCGAGATAGGCCGCGTGGCGGACGACTCCCTTCAGAAGCGATCGTGGAACAACGGCTCGTCGGGGAGGCCCTCCGGCGGTTCGATCTCGACGCCGAGCTGATGCAGCGCGCAGTACGCGGCATATCGCACGGGATACACTCGGATGACTCGTGCTTTGTCGGCGCCGCGTTCGAACACTCGCCAGTCCGTGCTCTCGGGGTGATCGAGGAGTTCCTTCAGCACGCGAACCGTTTCTTCACCGGGAAAGGCGGCGAGTCGCCTGGCCGCGGTGGCTTGCTGGCGGAGGGTACTGGAGCGGAGTCGTTCGAGCACGAACTCTTTCACGTCCGGGTCCGCAGGTACTACGAGTCGGTAAGGCGTTGTCGTTTTCTTGTCAGGTGGAGGCTCGAGAAACAGGTATCCTCGTCCTTGGCGTGCCCGTTGGCCGAGCGGATCGAATCCGACCGGCGGCATGGCGCGATCGGACTTGCGATTAAAATCGAGCCGAGCTCGAATCGTGGCCAGTATCGACTCCCGGGTCTCGAGGCGATCGAAGTGCTTCGTGAGTGGCCCCGGCCAGATCGAAGGACGAAGGCAGATGAGACCGCGAACACGCCGATTCTCGTTCTTCGCGCTCGGCACGAGCAAGCGAACGAACTCCGTCCCCGCCGTTACATCGGGCGTCGCCTCGTCGATCGACTTCATGACGGACCGATGAACATCGAAGGAGACTCGCTCCGGCGGCACTCCCTTCAGCGCCTCCACGAGAACGGCGTCGACACGGTACTTTCGACGTTGCCAGTGTTCATCCTCTTCGACGACCTTCGACACCGTCTCGGCGCGATAACGACCGATCGACTCGACGACATCCGTGAGCCATTCGATCGACTCGTAATAGAAGACTTCCGCCCGCGCTCGCTCGGCCGATGCGACGACCGCGAGCACGATCGCCGAGATCCACACGCATCGCGTGAAACATCTCATGAGCACTTCCCCCGTTCATGCAAACAGCCCGTCGCACGTGGCGTGCGGCGGGCTGTCGAAGCGTTCTTCGATTCGTCGATCGGGGTCGAGATCACTGCACCTCGACGACGATCGCGTTGGTTTGGCTGACGCCCTTCGGGCTGCTCGAGGCCGGGTTGATGATGACGCCCTGAATCGTGAAGGTGGAACCCATGGGCAGGTTGGTGACGTCGCCGCTCGGGAGGTTCAGGAACGTCTGCGGGGCGCGGCCGGGGCTCACGCCGGGCGTGCCGAAGTAGACGTTGTCGCCGATCTTGTCGACCTTGCCGAGCGAGTTCCAGTTCGCGACGAACGCGGCGCCGCGGTTGAGGATGTAGGTGAAGCACGAGTCGCCGAGGTTGGCCGGCAACGAATCGAGCGTATCGACCGACGGCGCGCCAACGTTCATGTGGACGAAGAACTTCCCGTTGCCGCCCGCGGCCGGCTTGTCGATCGAGAAGACGATCGGTCCGGCATCGTCGACGATCACGGTGTTGCCGCTACCGAGTCCGTTGTCGCCGTTGACCTCGAGCGTATTCACGCCGTCCGGCCCCTGGCAGTATTCGAGGACCGACTCAGCGATGTACGTGATCTCGAGCGTCGGACGGTGCGACACCGTCGGGTTCTCACGACTGGCAAACTGCTTGGCGGTCGGGAACGTCGTCTCGTCGCCGACGATGACCCAGCCGAAGTTCGTGCCGGCGTTGTCGAGCATGTCCTGCACGTCGTCGCGGAGCTGCGTCGACGACCACGAGTAGAAGAAGCCCGCGCCGCCGACGGTCGTCGAAGCGCTCGCAGCACCGAAATCGCCACCCGACGCCGTCCAGGTGTTCGTGTCGTAGAACGTGTGGATCCACGACGCGTCGCCGGGCCCCGGGTTGACGCCGATTCCCTCTTCGCCGAACGCGTCGGAGGAACCTTCGCCCCAATCGCTCGTCAGACGATGCACGGTGAACGTGTACGGTCCGGCAATGTCGCGCGTGACGCGGAGCGTGAGCGTCGCATCGAGGATCGTCGCGCCGGCCGGGAGACTTCCCGCGACGTCGAACGCGAGGAGCGCTCGGCGCAGGTCGGGGTCACCCTGGAACGACTGCAACGTGCGACCCGCGAACAGGTACACGCCCGCGCCGTTGCTCAGCTCGCCGAGCGGATCCTCGTAGAGCGAGTTGTCCTTCGACGGGTTGATCGTCACGGTCGTCGATCCGGCGAGCGCGGTTGCCGCCACGGCGAGCACGGCCGCGATCGCGGCAATCGGAGTCAGTCTACGCATCATGGGAGGATCTCCTGCAGGTTCGTCTCGTCCGCGACCGGCATGGCCGGACCGCCTCGAGAGGAAGTCGATCTCATAGAGGGGAAGGACCTGGCGCGCTGAAGCACCTCCGAGTCTATCAGACCCCCCGGAGGGGTTCCACAGACGCGATCCGGCCTCCGCTTCGTGCTCGAAAACGACCTGACCGGTCTTTCGATCCGGGCCGCGACGGGTGCCTCACCCCTTCGATTCGTAGCTCTCGCCGGGTGCGAGTTCGCGAACCTCGACGCCCTTCGGAGCGAAGCCGCTCGCGTCCTGCGCGAGGATCGGAAACGTCTTGTAGTGCATCGGAATCGCGACCGGCGCCCCGATCCACTCGGCTGCCTTCGACGCGAGCTCGGGCCCCATCGTGTATGCGTCGCCGATCGGGACGCACGCGACCTGGGGCCGGTAGATCTCGCCGATGAGCTTCATGTCCGAGAAGAGGCCCGTGTCGCCGCAGTGATAGACCGTCGTCCCGCCGAGGTGCACGACGACGCCGCACGCGACTCCCATCGCGACGCCCTCGTAGGACGACGAGTGGAACGCCTGCGTGAACGCCACCCAGCCCCAATCGGTCGTGACGCGGCCGCCGGGGTTCGCGCCCGTCGCGTCGCATCCCTGCTTCTCGGCCCACAGCGCGATCTCGTGGCAGGCGATCACCGGCGCATCGTTCTTCTTCGCGATGGCCACCGTGTCGCCGACGTGATCCTCGTGAGCATGCGTGAGGATCACCGCATCGGCGCGCACGGCATCGGGCTCGACGCTCGCTGTGGGATTGCCGGTCAGGAAGGGATCGATGACGACCGAGTGGCGGCCGTCGTCGAGCGTGAATGCCGAGTGTCCGAGATAGGTGATCGTAAGCGCCATCGGTTCCGGGCTCCTGTCGTCAGGGTTCGCTGGAGGTCGACGCCGAGGGGCCTCGCCTCCGCCCCGCCGGCTCTTGGAGATGATGGCAGCGGACCGCCACGGGCGTCAAATCACGTCCGAAACACACCTGCGGACAGCCTGAGCGACCGCTCGGGAACTCTCCATTGTCCCGCTGCGGAAACGGCGTTACCATGAAACCCGAGCGAGGCGACACGAAAGCCGTGCCCACGGGCCCCGTAGCCCGGGCCCATGGTTTGCAGAAAACCCGACATCGCGATGCAGACGCGCGCCCGTGACACCACAGCGGTGCGACGGCCCGCAGCCCGCGATGTCGAGATCGGCGCCTGAACGTGCGTCGATCGGTACTTCCTCGGAAGGGATCACGCCATGAACGTCCGACGTCTCGCCCCGTGGGCCTTCGCCCTGCTGCTCGCCTCGTTTCTGTCGCCTGCGCGAGCCGGCACGTGCGAGGGTCAGGGCAACGCATCCCTCACGCTGAACGAGCGTCCCTCGATCGGCGGACGCCTGAAGCTCACAGTCTCGGGCCGTCGTTTCGCGCGCTTCTCGCTTCTCGCCGACACCGGCGCAGGACCCGTCACGCGCCCACAGATCGGCACGTTCTGCCTCGACTTCGGACCCGACTTCACGATCCTGGTCGACGGAATCCGCGGCGGCTCGCCGCGCATCGGATCGGGCGGAACCTACGACGTCGATCTGCGCATCCCGAACCGCGCGGGGCTCGTCGGCAAGACCTTCCACCTGCAAGCGATCATCGTCGACAGCGATGCGCCGAACGACTACGCGATCACGAACAGCGTCTCGCTGGCCGCATCGAACGCGATCGTCGAGAAGTTCAACGACACCGCACAGCGTGACACGGCGCTGACCTCCGCGAAGTGGACCGGCGACGGTGTCGCTCGCGGCGTGGTGTCGACGGTCCCGCGCTCGATCAGTTACGAACCGATCCCTTCGGGGGGCTTCTTCCTGCCGCAACCACTCATCGAAGCCAACAACCCGATCACCAACGGGTGCCGCTTCATGATGAAGTGGGATCCGCAGCTCCTCGGGATCACGCGTGGCGAGTCGATCCTCGCGATGAGCTGGGGCCCGCAGTCGAACAGCGTCTTCGGTGCGGCGTACCTCGGTTTGAAGATGCGCCTCGGGCACTTCTCCCGAGAGCCCGGGGCCTCGTTGAGCGCCTTCTACGAGCAGAACTACACCCTGCAAGATCCGCCAGTAACCGTCTACGAAGGGAACTACTCGGTCCCCACGACGAACGGGCCTTGGCATCCGTGGCCTTCGTTCTCGGCTCCGTTCGAATACGATTCGAGCCGCTCGCTCGTCTTCGAAGTCGACATGCCCGTCGGCGGAACGACGTTCCAGCTCTTCCGCAACCGAAGCGGCGCGGCTTTCCCCATCAACCGGCTCATCGGCGACGGGGGTGCCAATCTCGCCATCAGCAATCCGGAAGACACGACCTACTCGATGCTCTTCATCGTTCAGCAGTATCGCGCCTACGCGCAATCGGTGTTCATCGACACGGGGCTCGCTGCACCCGACTACCACACGCCCGTTCTCACCCCCGGTGAAGTTCCGGCCGGAACGTCGCTCGACTGGTTTGTCGAGGGAGCCACGGATCCTACCGATCCTTCGACCTACACCGGGCCCGTTCGCAGCGCGGACGCGATCGACGGCATGCGCTACGCGCGTTTCGCGATCGTATTGAACGGCGACACTACGAACGGTTTCGTGGCGACCGCCAACTCGTTCGTGTTGCCGTTCGATTGAGACGCACAGGTCGCACGCACGCCGGCCGGCCGGCGCGCCGATCGTCGGGGCCCGTGCCCTACGGCTCGTGCCCCCTTATTGCCAGTGCTCGCTGCGGCAGCGCTTCGGCGTCAACGGAGCCGTCAGGGCGAACACGCCGTACAGCATGCGCACGCCCACCGGCAGCTTCCCGGTTTCCACGATCGACTTCAGCGACTTGACGATCATGCCGCCGCCCTGCTTCATCTGCTTGGCCGACTTCGATCCCGGCTGCATGCGATCGTTCGTGAGCGTGAACTTCACCTCGTCGCCGACCTGCTCGAGGTCGTAGCTCACGACGCAAGGCGGATCGTCGAAGTTCGTGAACCGGAACGTGTGCGCGTATCGTTTCGGCGGATCGAACTCGAGAACTTCCCCGACCACGCCGGTGTACTTGCCGTCCTTCGAGCGCATGAACATCTTCGCGCCCACCTCGAGCGAGCTCTCGAGGCGCATGTTGAACATCGCGCGTTGCACCTCGTGCGTCTTGGTGAGCTCACGCCACACTTCCTCGACGGTCCCTCGAATCATCACCTGATGCACCGACTTTTCGAACTCAGTCATCGTCTCGCTCTCTCTCGCTGCGACTCTCGACCCTGTACTTGATCCCCGTGAGATGCCTCGCCCAAAGCGCGCTGTACTCGGTCGTCCAGCGATCGTAGATCAACTGGATCGGCACGGAATTGTGATAGAGGCGCCGCACTCGCCCTTCTTTCTCCGACACCACGAGCCCCGCCCTCTCGAGCTGTTGCAGGTGTTTCAAGATCGCGATCCGACTCATGTCGAAATGCGCCGACACGTCACCGACGATGCATCCCGGCTCGTTCTTCACGATGTCGAGGATCGACCGACGCACCGGGCTCGCCAGCGCCTTGAACACCGCCTCCATCGCTGCGTCGTCTCGACTCATAGGTAACCTTCATGTTACCTGTTTTCCGGGACGTGTCCATCGCGTCGCTCGAAAAAAATACGCGAACACGAAACTTTCGGTGACGAGTGGCGAAAGC
>JAUIME010000990.1 GCA_030433195.1 bacterium | reverse complement strand
GGGCGCGAGGCCGCGTCGACATCTCGTGCCGCTACGCCGGCGACCGCGTCGAGTTCGTCGTGGCGGACGACGGCCCGGGGATTCCCGCGGATCGCCTCGAACGCCTCTTCGAACTCTACCGAACCGAGGAAGGCGAAGAGCGCGCGAGCCGGCTCGGACTCGCGCTCGTGAAGAAGCTCGTCGAGCAGCGCGGCGGAACACTCGACGTCGAATGCGGCGTTCTCGAGGCGCAGGGCGATGCACGACCTCGAGGAACGACGGTGCGTTTCACCTGGCCGCTCGGCGCGATGTGGGACGAGTGACTCGACGGGTATCGTCATGGACGAGGGGAGGGAGGCGATCGTGAGTCGAAACGAACGAGATTCGCGCGAAGCGGAGTACATCCGTGACGTTTTCGCGACCGAAGATGGAGAGCTCGCGGCCGTGATGCCGGACGCGCGCGAGAAGGGACTGCCCGACATTGCCGTCGACGCCGAAGTCGGCCGATTCTTGCAGGTGCTCGTCGCCGGCGCGCGCGCGAGTCGCGTCCTCGAGATCGGGACCCTCGCGGGCTACAGCGGGATCTGGATCGCGAAGGCGCTTCCGGCCGACGGAAAACTCGTGACGATCGAAGCGGACGGCAAGCACGCCGCCGTCGCGCGATCGAACTTCGAACGCGCCGGGCTGCTCGACCGGGTCGACATCCTCGTCGGCCGCGCGCTCGACGTGCTGCCCGAGCTTCCGGGCGATCCGCCGTTCGACGTCGTCTGGCTCGATGCCGTGAAGGCCGAGTATCCGGCGTATCTCGAAGAGGCGCTACGTTTCGTCCGGCCGGGCGGTTGGATCCTCGCCGACAACGCGCTCCTGGGCGGCCGCGTCGCGGCGGAGCCGAGCGACGACGATGAGCCGGATGTCGTAGCGATGCGAGCGTTCCACCGACGCATCACGCAGGCGCCCGGACTCGTGTCGACGTTGCTGCCGATCCGCGACGGCGTCACGGTCACCGCAGTGATCGACCCGGCCGCCGCACGCGCATCGTAGCGTCGTCGACGAACGCGACCGCCGAAGCGAGAAGCGTCGTGCGGTAGGTTGTCGCCTTGCGAACGTCGAACGAACGCGACGTGCGTCCATGCGGATCGACGATTCGCAACCCTCGGCGCTTCGCTTCGTGCGGCTCGTTCGGCGCGTCCGGTGCCGATCGCGCTCCTCGCGGGCCGTCTCCCGAAGTTCGCACGCCTTGGCCCGCTCCTTGCTTTCCGTTCAGTCGCCTTGTTTCGTGTCCCTCGTTCGCGGGAACGCTCCCCGATGA
>JAUIME010000278.1 GCA_030433195.1 bacterium | reverse complement strand
CCGGCGATCTGACCGTCGTCTCGGAGGGTCCGGTCTACACGCTCGGCCACTACAACGCACGCAACAAGAAGCCGGCCGCCGTGATCTCGGACGCCTTCAACGTCCTCTCGACGAATTGGGACGACACGAAGGGCGCCGGCGACCTTCCGGCCGCTTCGCGCACTGCAGTTGCCGCCGCCATCATCACGGGCTCCTACGAAACGACGCAGGGCTCGTACAACGGCGGCTTCGAGAACCTCGTTCGATTCCACGAGGATTGGTCGAACGTCGAGTGCATCATTCGCGGGTCGTTCGTGAACATCTACGAAAGCCAGGTCGCGACCGCCAACTGGCGATACGGCGGCGACATCTACACCGCGCCGATTCGAAACTGGGACTACGATCCGGACTTCAGCGACGTCGAATCGCTACCGCCGTTCACCCCCATGGTGAACTACGTCAAGGCGGTCGCATGGTTCGACGATCCGGCTACGGGGTTGGACTAGAAAACCGAGTATCGTAAGCCTTCTCCTCGTCCTTTGGGGAGCCGTCCGCTGCCACGCCGGCATCGGACGGCTCCTCGCCTCCCACCTCCTCGCCTCCCGCCTCCTCGTCTCCCGCCTGCTCGTCTCCCGCCTGCTCGATCGTTTCCCTGGCTCGAGCTTCGAGTCCGCCGTCGCCGTACGTGAGTCCGGTCGCGAACAACAGAGCCCGCGTGCCGGCGCGCGCGAGACGACGCACGACTTCGGGTCGGAGATGGTCGTCGACTTCGAAGGGTGAGGCTTCCCGTGTCAGCAAGACCGACTCGTTCGCGGCGTCGGCTTCGAGGAGCCCCCAGCCCGGGGGAAGCTCGGTCGGGGTGAGGACGTTCGGGCCGGCGCAGACGTAGTGGCGATGGAACAAGCCGGCCCGGCGGAGCTGCTCGAACTTCGTGCCGGCGTGGAGCTGCTTCGTGATCCGATGGGTCTTCACGAGCAGGTCGCGATAGTCCTCGCAGGCCGACCGCTCGTAGTGCCAGATCGTCTCGTCGGAAAAGAGGTCGCGTCGGGACCGCAGATGGGGCTCGGTCTCGCGGATCGAGGCCTCGAGCCGCTCGCGGACGACGTCGATCCGTTCGAGCTCCGTGGCGAGCTCCTCGAGTCGCCGCGCATCCTTCAGGAAGTCCGCACGCGTGGCCTTGCACTCGACCGCGATGAGCTCGTCGACCGCACCGACGCGGCGTCGGCGTTTGCCGCCGCGCGGCCCGCGAGTGCGCTCGACGATCCGATGCGAATCCCACGCCGCGACGTCGATCCGCATGTGGGCGTATTCGGGCGTTCGGACGGGGACTTCGAACGCGATCGTGCGAGCGCCCCGATCGTGAAGCCACACGAGCGCCGCGCGCTTGAGCGAGTAGTGATCGTTGGACTCGTTGCCGCCCTTCACGTCCGAAACCTCCCTCCCGAGGAGCCGCGGGGCGCTCGGTCGAGAGCCCGTTGCGGTCGGAGGCAAGGCTAGCGGATCGCGACCGTGGAGGCAAGGGCAGGGGCGAGGACACACGGGCAGGAGTCGGGCGCGTGTCGAGGTGGAAAAGAAGCCGAGTCCGGTCGCGATCATCGCTCCCGGACTCGGGCTGCGGCTACTGCAGGTCGGACCGCACGAACACCGGGTGACGGTAGTCGACGTCGACCGACGAACGCGGGAAGACGAACCGCGCACCGGCGACGTCCATCACGACTCGGGTCGAGGTCACGTAGAGGATCTTTCCGTACATGCGGTTGCCATGCTGGAACTCTACGAAGCCGTCCGGGAACGACTCGGCCGGCAGGTACTCTTCCGAGTCCTCGGGGAGGATCTCGTCGAGCATTTCGCGCGGCAGCATGATCTCGCCGTTCTCGAAGAACAGGACGATGCCTTCGTCGGTCGTCTTCTTGAGGCGACCCTGGAACGTGTTGCCGTTCTTGAGCGCGATGATGATCTCACCGGGCTCGAGCGGGGTGTCTTCGTACTTCTGCATCGCTTCGTCGCTCGCGTCCGAGGTCGGAGGCGTCGCGGCCGCGGCGATGAGCGTGCGCGAGCCGGACGAAGGCTCGGGCGTGTCGTCGTCGGCGGGCGTCTCTTCGGTCGCGAGGAGCTCGTCCGCGGGGTTCTTCTCTTCGTCCTCGGCGGCGAGGTCGGCGATGAGGTCGGCCTCGGCCATCGACGAGCCGCTCGTCGTGGTGACCCGCCGTTCGTTGTCGTCGTGATCGAAGATCGCGATCGTTTCGACGGGCTCGGTCTCGCCGGCGTCCGTCGCGGGGTCGTCGTCGGCCGCGTCGTCGCTTGCCGTCGGTGCGCCCGCGTAGCTGGCTTCGTCGAGATCGACCGGGGGCTGATGGAACCACGTGAAGTACGCGCCGGCCGTAATGACGAGCAGCAAGGCGGCCGCGAGCGGAATCGAGACGGGGCGCGTCCGAGGGGGGCGCGCGATCGACGTACGAATCGGCTGGATCGAGTCCTCGTCGTCAGGGAGACGGAACGGTTCCTCGACGAAATCGTCGTCGATCGAATCGAAATCGTCCGCGAGCGGATCGGGATCGCTCGAATCGAAGTCCTCGAGCGCATCGAGCTGCTGCATCAGGTCTTCGCCGCCGACGACGTTCTCGGGCTCGGTGATCCCCGAGAGATCCTCGAGCTGCGGACGCTTCGGTGCGGCGTGCTCGGCTTCGGTCGACGCGTCCGCAGGGTGTGCGGGCTCTTCGGACATCTGCGCGAGCTCGTCGGCACCCGACACGAACGCCGGCCGTTTCGGAAGCGAGATGGAATCGGGATCCGCGGGTTCGGACGGACTCTCGGCCGAATCGCGGGATCGCAGCCAGTTGTCGAACGAGGGTTCGTCACCGTGAGCCGACGTGGGACTCGAGTCCGAAGTCGCCTCGGCATGCGGCTCGCCGAGCGCGGGTTCGTCGTCCTCGATCACGAACTCGAAATCGTCGGGTTCGAGAGGCGGTGCGGCGGCGTTCCGTTCGGCGACGGGGAGAGCCTTTTCGGTAGAGAGAATCCGCTCGTGGGGCTCCACGGGCTCGACCGCGTCCTTGCGTGGTTCGACGCGGATCGGATCCTCGGAGGCAGCCGCCTCGTGCTTCGAATTCCGTTGCTCTGCCATGAAACGCGTTCCCTCGATCGGGGGAGCGGTGAATCCATGCGGGCACACGCCCGGCGGGAGTGGACCGGTACCGAGAATCCTGGGGTGCGTGTATCGGTTGTTCGAAGGCTGTCCTTTAGGGGGGAGAGGATCGGATTTCGGCGGTGTCCGGACTCGGGCGGAGCCGCTCGAGTTCGTTGCCGCCTCGTCACGGGCCGGGGAGCGCGACCCGGCGACGACCGGCGGGAAATCTCACGATTCCAACTCGCGCCCGTTGTTCAACGGGCTGCTAGAATGACGCGACTTCTCCTTGTCGAGTCTGGACGCCCCATGAAGTTACGACAATACCTGGTTCCCGAGCGGATTCGCCTCGGCCTCGATCTCTCTCTCGACGAGCTCGATCCCGAGATGCCGCGGGACAAATACCAGCGAATCGTCAAGGAACGGGTGATGCAAGAAATGGCGACGCTGCTCGCGACGTCGGGCAAGATCGCCAAGTCGGGACGGCTCGCGACCGACTTGTTCAACCGAGAGAAGAAAGCCACGACCGCGATCGGTCGCGGCATCGCGATTCCGCACGTGCGGACCCGGCAAGCCAAGGAACTGGTCATGGCGGTGGCGATCTCGCGTGAGGGAGTCGACTTCGGGGCGATCGACGATCAGCCGGTCCACGTGTTCGTGAGTCTGGTCGCGCCCGCCTACGACGATCGCAAGTACCTCGAGGTCGTGCAGCGTCTCGCCGAGCTCTTTCGCGTGGAGGAACGCGCTGAAGAGGACCTCGAGCCCGAGTGGGGGATTCGCGAGCAGCTGATCGAGGCCGAGGATCCTGCCGACGTGATCTGGGCCCTCAGCGCTCTCGACTGACTCTCGAAAGACGGCGAGCGCGAGGGCACGGCGCGCCCTCGGCGGGGCGTGCGTCTGACGGCGCCGGACTCGAAAGTCCACCCACAGCGAGGCTTGCGTGGGGCGTCCGTATCGCGGCACGGTGGCTTTTGCTACCCTCGGAGTGCGGGGTCCGAACCGGCGCTGTCCCACGCCGGCCCTTGATTCGTAGAGCACTGCCCGTCTCGCGCCGCTTCGTTTCGACGACACGTCTCGCGCACCCGGGTGTTGCCGCATCGGCCGATCGATCTGCCGACTCGCGACCGTGAACCGCACGGTCCCCTCGGCCGACCGACCTCGCACCACGCGACACACCCCCGTCGAGTCTCCTCGAGCGAGCCGCAACGCGACCGGACGCCCGAGATTCGCGAGGTTTCCGAAATCGCACGGCGGTGCAGTGACGACATCCGACCGTCCGATAGAGAAGAACCGTCTCCGGGGGCTTCGCGAATGAGGTTCCCGACCCGGTCTTGAAAAGTGAGGGAATGAACATGGTCGATCATCGAATTCGTACGTGCCGCCGCGTCGCGTGGATCGTCGCGGCGCTCGTGGGCGTGCTGGCCGCCGCGCCGAGCGCGTCCGCGGAGGACTTCCGAGCGGGCTCTCTGCGCTTCGAGCAGTGCGTGCCCGACGATTGCTACTTCTTCGGGTCGTTCGAAGGACTCGCCGCGGGCGACGCCGCCTTCGAAGGCACGGGACTCGCCAAGACGTGGCAAGAAGGCGAGGTTCGCAGTTTCGTCCGCGAGCTCGAGCAGCGCGTGCACGAGCACTTGGCGCGCAACCCGCTTCCCGAGGAGGTCGTGGCACTGCGTTCGATCTTGCAGGGGCGCGTCTCGATCGCGATCGGCGACCTGACGATGGTCGCGCTTCGAACGCCGACGCCTTCGTTCGTCCTCGCGATCGACACCGGAAACAAGACCCGCGAGTTCCACGGGATGTTGAGCCGTGCGCTCGAAGAACTGTCGGGATCGGGGATTCGTCCGCACGCGATCGCGCACGGGAATCATCAGATCCAGTCTCTTCCGATTCCGAACGCGCCGTTCACGAGCATCTGCTACGCGCAGCTCGACAACCTGTTCCTCGTCGGGCTCAACAAGTACTACCTCGGGCGAATGCTCGATCATCACGAAAGCGGGAAGGGGACCCTCGCTGCCAACGATTCGTTCCGGCGCGGCATGGCACACGCCGGCAAGGCGAAGGTGTTGAGCACGATGTTCTTCAACATCGACGGGGTGAAGAGCCGGATCGGCCGACTGACGCCTCCCGAGATCACCGAACTCGTCGCCGATCTCGGACTCGACGCCATTCGCTCGGTCACGCTCGTCGCGGCCGTCGACGGCACGGGCGCGCGCGACGTCTACTACATCGACGCGCCGGGGCCGAAGCGAGGCTTCGTGAAGCTGTGCGCACCGGGCCCCGTGGTGGAGAGTGCGCTCGCGCTCGCGCCCGAGAGCACGGTGTACTTCTCGCAGATGAACTTCGATTTCGTGGGCGCGGTGGACGAGGCGCTGCGTCTCGTCGACAAGTATTGGCCGCCCGCACGGATGGAGTTCGAGCGAGCACGCGATCAGATCCGCGAGCGCGTCGGCTTCGATCCCCACACCGAGTTTCTCGCTTCGTTGGGGCAGGGGATCTCGATGAGCGTTTCGATGCCGTCGAACGGCGGTTTCGTGCCCGATCTGTTGGGGACGCTCCACCTCGAAAAGCCGGACGTCTTCCACGCGTGCGTGAAGAAGCTCTTCGATCGCGCCGGCGTGCAGCGAAAGTCCCTCGATTTCGAAGGCACCACGCTCTACTACATGTCGCTCCACCCGGAGGTTCCGTTCACCCCGACCTACGCGATCGTGGACGATACGTTCTACTGCGCGGGCGCTCCGCTGATGCTGAAGGAAGCGCTTCGCAATCGAGCGCGTGACGGAAAGTCGCTCGCGTCGAACGAGGCGTTCCGGGCCGCGCGGTCGAAGTTGTCGTCCCGACCGAAGGCGTCGCTCGAGTATGTCGACGTGCCGCGCTTCGTGGGAGTTTGCTACGCGACGGGTGCGCCGTTCCTCCAGGGTTTGCAGGGGCGCGTCGACGAAGCCGGTGTGCCGATCGACCTCGCTCTGCTCCCCACGACCGAGGCGCTCACGCGGCATCTCGATCCGCTGATCCGGTCGTACAGTGCCGACGAGCACGGAATGATCGGCGAGTGCTTCTCACCGACGGGATTCGGCGTTGCGCTCGCGGCCGCGTCTCGCCTCGTGAACCGACTCGAGGGCATGCCCCCGGTGCGTGAGATCGCTGGTCACCTCGACGGCTTCGAGTTGCCGATGGCGCGAGCGCGCCGACGCGCGATGGAAGCCGAACGCGCCAACGCCGAAGCGGTTCGGCGCGCGCATCGAGCCCGAGCCGACTCCTTCTCGAAGCTCCGGCAGCGGCGGTGAGGCCATCGGTGATGAGGGTTTCGGCGGCGATGGTGATGGCGGCGATGGCGGTCACAGTGGTGATGAGGGTGATGAGGGTGATGGCGGTCACGACGGCGGCGATCCTTCGTCCTTCGGGCTCTTGCCGCGGCCCCGGCGTCGCACCGGGCTCTACCTGTCGCTGTTCCTGATCCTCTCGGTCATCGCGCACCTGGCCCTCATCCAGGTGGTGCGCAACAAGGATAAGGACAAGAAGAAGCCCAAGAAGCTCGCGGTCTCGGTGACCAAGATCGAGAAGAAGGTCGACAAGCCCAAGCCTAAGCCCAAGCCCATAGAGACTAAGAAGCCCGAGAAGAAGAAGGTCGTCAAGAAGCCGGAGCCGAAGAAGAAAGAGCCGCCCAAGAAGAAGCCGGTGAAGAAAAAAGAGCCGGAGAAGAAGAAGCCGAAGAAGCAAGACGAGCCGAAGAAGACGCCGCCCAAGAAGAAGGAGCCGGCCAAGAAAGAGCCGAAGAAG
>JAUIME010000277.1 GCA_030433195.1 bacterium | reverse complement strand
CCGAACAGGAAGTTGCGGACCGCGTCGACGACGAACGGATCGACGTCGTTCGCGCGCTGCCTCGCGGCGCCGCGCAGAAGCGGATCGATCCCGCCGCCCGCGACGAACGCCTCGGGCGAAAAGAACGCGTCGGCCAGCGCGATCGGACCGGCCTCGATCGGCTGCAGATCGGCACCGATCCGTTCGAGGTCGTTCGTCAGCATGCTGTGGCCGAATCGGTACGCGATGGTCGAGAAGGCGTTCGCGATGTCGGCGCGGACCGAATCGTCGTAGCCCGCGTACTCGGCGATCGCATCGGGCCCGAGCAAGATCGGCAGGAACTCCTCGTAGGTGATGACCTGGATCTCGGCCGCGACGATCGCCCGCGCCGATTCGTAGAGTTCGTCACCCGTGTTCTTCGGATACAGCCGCGCGAGGCGCCGCGCGAGACGATTGTGCTCGCGCATCCACAGCGTGTGCATCGCGATGAGCGCGACGTTCTCGTTGGCGCGTACGTCGCCCGCGACGAACAACGACGTCGGATCCTGCCCCGGCAATGCCGCGTTCTCGAGCCCGAACCGATTGAACGGCAAGAGCTCTCCGAGCTCGGCGTCGTCGGTCACGAGCAACTGACCCGTCCCGTCGAAGGCGCGCAGCGTGTCGGCGCGGTGGATGTCCGAACCGTAGACGTTCGACCCGTCGAGGTACGACGTGATGCCGTTCGTCTGCTGGCGCGGATTCGTCGGATCGGTGCCGGTTCGCGGATCGTGGCCCGACCGGCACAACGGGATGACGCGGTCCCCCTCCCCCGCGGGGTCGAAGAACGGGTCACCGGCCGGCACCGGAATCGGGAACGACTCCGCGCACGAACCATCGACCCCATGCAGCGGCTCGGTAAGGTCGAGATCGTGGTCGACGAACTGCCCCCAGAGCCAGAACAAGTTCGAGGGCCCGCGGCCTTCCGGCGATCCGTCGGGCTGCGCACAGACGCCGTTGCTGACGTAGCGTGCACTCGGACGATCGTTGCCCGAAGGAGTCGCCACGCCGTCTGCGTAGCCGGGCGGGTCGACCCTCCGCAGCAGCGCCTCTCCCGCCGCGCCCCAGTGCGGATGCGATTCGTGATTGCCCCGCCCGTCGATCGCGCGAAACTCGAAGTCGTCCGGCGGCGGCGCGCTGCTCGCGAGATCGATCGCCCCCGTTCCGTACAGAGCGGCCGCCAGGACCGCCCCCGATGCACAGACTCTCCACCGAGTTTTCATGACTTCCACCTCCCGATTCGTGACACCCCGAACCCGCATGATTCATGAGATGCCGGGCGATGCCGCGCAGGTCTTGCCCCGCTGCAGCCGGCGGTTCATGAAGAATGCGGATTAGCGTCGATGTTCCCCGAAGATCACCGTCTCGGTATCGCGGAAGTTGTCACCTACCCTAAGAACGCGAAGCGCACGCGATCACGCCTCGAAATCCGAAAAAAGGCGGGCGGATTTCGGATCGCGCGTGACGCGTGCGTAGGGTCGGGAGGCGCTGCATCAGCCGTCGTGGTCGAGAGCGCGATGGGCACCGAACATCGGGCGCGTATCGAATCCCGTGGGCGTATCGCAACAATCGCACGCGCCGCGAAGCGCGGCGGGGACCGTCTCCGTCCACGGAGTTCCGGCGAGGAAGTCGTCTCGCGTGACGCCGGCTCCCATCGGAGCCTCGAGGTCGGGGGCCTCGACATTCGTCGAAACCAGCGGGGTGTAGCCGTAAGAGGCTGCCGTGAGCATCCAGGCCTCGACGAGCGATGCCGCCGGAATCGACGTCCCTGGTTCGCGCTTGATCATGGCCCACGTCTCGTGGCAGGGATTGAGGAAGTCCATGAGGAGATGTCGATCGTGCGTCAGCTCATGTTCGCCACCGTCGCCGTCGAGCTCGGCGAACAGCAAGTAGTTCGGTGCGATCGTGTGAACGAAGTCGGATTGGAGCGGCTCCGTGCAGTAGCGATACGCATGTCGACCCTGCAGGTGACGGACCCAGAAGTACACGTGCCACGAGCCCACTTGGTTCGTGAAGTCGAGACCGATCGTCGTCGCGCCGATGCCACCCGCGCCGTCGATCTCGACATGGCCGCGGGCGACGTCGTCGGGATCGCACGGGTCGAAGTCGTGGATCTCGATCGGAAGCCAATAGTGCGGTGTCTGCGCGTACGGCGTCGGAACCGCCGGCTCCATCGAACGCCCCCACCAAAGGCCGACTCCGCGATCCTGGCCGCGCTCGTTCGCCCAAAGACGGAGCGAATCCTGGGAATCGATCACGTCGTGCATCGTCCAGTCTTCGCCCTCCGGAGTGACGTGCCGCGCGATACGTTCCCAGTTCGACGTAAACGGATACGGCATGTTCTCTGCGTCGTACGGCGGGCAGAACGTACCCGAAGGACGCCACAACACGTGACGGCGGAAGCCGTGGTCGAGCTCGCTGCCGTAGAGATCGTCGCGAACGACCGTCCAGACGTCGCCCGTCGGGTCGTCGAACGGATACACCGTCACGCCCCAGTCGACGCTACGCTCCATGTCGTCGCACCCCGCGAGACTCGACAGCGTGAACTGCCGAATCGGCTCGCGATCTCGCTCGTAGGCGACGTCACCGTACAGCTTCTTGAAGTAGCGGCGATAGGGTCGAAACAACGCGAGCCACTCATTGCCTTCGAGATCGTCGGCACGCAAGACGCGAATCGACACGCGATACGTCTGCGTCGCGCGGGCCTGAACCTGCCCGCGTACCCACTCTTCCGTCCCCTGATTCGGGGAGATGCGGAGGGTCCAATAGCTCTGGCCGGCACCTTGCGGATCCTGAAGACACGCGGCGGCTTCCGGTGTATCGCCGGCCTCGGAGACATAGATCTCGACGACCTCGTTGTAATTGTGCAGGTACTCGAGCACCGGATAGTGGACGGACACACCGATCACGTAGGGAACGCCATCGATCTCGCCCTCGAGCGTCGTTACCGGCGCGTACTTGCGTCGCGGATAGAGAAACCCGGTGAGTATGGACGCGCGCGAACCGACGGCTTCGGGCCAGTCGGCAAGCTGCACGGTCGTCGGCGCGCTGTCGCCTTCGAAGGTCCGAACGTTCACGTCCCCGTCGAACAGGAACCCGCCGATCGCGAGCGTCCCGTGCGCTTCCTCGATCGACGAGCCGTTGACGTAGGTGTAGGTGAGATCGACGCCGTCCGGGAGCCACTGCGCCTCGATCGTCGGCGGCAGACTTCCGCCGCTCCACAGGCGGCGCACGTCGGCGCCGTTGCCCGTCCAACCCACGAGCTGCCGTTCGCCGTCGAACATCGCGAAACGACGCGCGCTCGGGTCGAGACACCCCGTGACGTCGACGCCGGCGAGCGGCGCCATCGTCGCGTCGTGATCCCCGCGGTGCGCCTCGATGATCGCGAGATCGGTCGCGTCGACGTCGCCGTCGCGATCGACGTCTCCGTCGAGCACCGTGACGTAGCTTCCCGTCGCGCAGTACTCGTTCGTCGGGTCGCCGTGGTCGTTATGCGCCCCTTGGTTCGCGGCGCAGATCGCGGCATCGGCGGCGTCGACGACCCCGTTCAGATCGACGTCCCCGACGGCGATCGCGAGATCGTCCGGCGTCGACGCCAGCGAGTCGTTCGTTGCCACGATTCCGAGCCCGGCCACGAGCCACACGACGACGATCGACAGTTGCTTCGCACTCATCGGTCACACCCTCCTCGTTCGGTCCGTGAACGAGGGTAACCGATTCACCGCGATCCGAAAAGAAGACGACCGACGCCCCGGGTCAGCGCAGCTCGAGCGTGTGCGTGCGGTCCTTCGCTTTCTGACTCGTGAAACGAAGCGTCACCTCGGTGCCCTCCGGCCCTTGCACGACGAATCGGAAGACGCGCGAGCCCTTGCCGGGAATGCCGTCGTCGACGAGGAGTCGGTGCGGCTCGTGGTCGGCGGGCGTGATTCGCTTGTCGCGCCAGTTCGAGAGGGAGCCGCCGACGAGAACCTTCCCGCCTGCAACCTCACACTCGAGTCGATCCGGGGTACCGATTCCGCGTCGAGACGCGATGCCCGCACGCGACGGAATCGCACGATCGTTGGCGAGTTCGACGGTGACCGTCCACGTCGAAGGCGCGCCGTCGACGGGCACGGCCTCAGCCCGCGCGAACGTCACGTGCGGCATCTGATCGGCGTGGTACATCGTGAAGGCGAAGTTCCGGTGGCACTCCTCTTCGAGCATGAACGTCGGCGTGTTGCGCGACGACCACTTGTTGTTGCCGCCGATGAGGACCTTGCCGAGCGTCGGATGATCGTACTCGGTGAACGGCGTGAACGTCTGACCGAACTGCAGTCGATCGCGGAACATCCACATGTCGTCGTCTTCGGGTCGCTCGCTCGCGTCGCCCTGGAAGTATTTGCCGCGCGTCCACAGCTCGTTCGTGAAGCTGAAGATGCCGAGAGTCTCCGCCGTCCAGTTCACGAAGCCGCCATACACGTTGTAGAGATCCTTGTAGATGATCATGTAGCGGTAGTACGGCAGCATCTTCTCGCCGAGCTCGCCGATCTCGTCGTACACGCGCAGATCGCCGCGCGGGTACAGATTCTCACGCGACTCGGTGCCGGGTCCGCGGAGGATCATGCCGCCCGAGTTGTGGTAGCTCTGTACGCCGCCGATGTTCGGATGCGCGAGGATGAAGTCCGCGATCGCGCGGGTTTCGGGAGACCACAGCGGGTACGGGGCGGCGCCCCCCTGGATGTGGTCGGGCTGCCACCCACCCGGCCAATCGCGATTCATGTCGTCGCCGCCGAGTCCGTCCTCGTTGATGCGCCCGTCGCCGTCGTTGTCGATTCCCTCGAATCCGGCGAACGACCACGCCCCCTTCTGTCCGGGCTCGACGCGATCGAATCGGCGCGGATCCTTCTGCGATCGCACGAAGTCTCCGTTCGGGTCTTCCCGCCACATGATCGTGATCGATCCGTCGCCATCGAGATCCTCGGGACCGTCTTCGTCGAAGCGTCCGTCGGAATCGTTGTCGCGCGGGCGCACGCTCCGCCGCCACGAGCTCGACGTCGCCGGATCTTCGAACCAATGCGCGCGACCATCGGGATTGACGCTCGGCACCAGGTAGAACGTGCAGCGATCGAGAAGATCCGTGAGCGAGTCGTTCACCCCGTAGGCCTTCGTGAGGTACCAGACCGCGTAGAGCACCATCTCCGTCGCCTGGATCTCGTTCCCATGCACGTTCCCGTCGATGTACATCGCGGGCTTCGACGCATGCGAACCGTTCTTGCTCGAAGTGACGATCGCCATCCAGATGTCGCGTCCCTCTTGGCTCTTGCCGATGCTTCTCAGCTCGACGAGATCGGGATAAGCCCGCGCGAACTCCTGCAAGAGCGCGGTCATCTGTTCGAAGTCGTAGTACCGGTTCCACGTCGCGTTCACGCGGCTCGGCATGTCTTCTTGCGCCCGTGCGTGCGGGGTGGCACCGAGAAACGCGAACAGGCACGTAAGCGCCGTCGCGATCGCGATCCTGATCGATCGGGTCGGACCGGGGTTTCGTCGGAAACTCATCGGACACTCTCCTTCGTTGCGTCGAGAACTACGTCGATCGTTCGCGAGCCGAGAAGCGACGAGAGCACCTCGATCGAGACGGTCTCGCCGTCGGCGCCCGTCAGGATCCACTCGGCCTCGGCGGTGCCGCCGCTTCCCGCGACGCTCCACTCGCGCGCGACCAGGTCCCCCGCGATCACTCGTTCTTCGGGGAGCAGCAGCCGAAACACGAGCGGCGTCAGCCGTCGCGTCTTCACCCCGATCGCGCTCGTCGTCGGTAGAAAGCCCTCGTTCGTCGCCGTCAACCGTACGCGGTAGACGCCGTCGCCGAGCTTCTCGACCTGCGGGTCGTGCATTCGGACGTGGGGGAATCGCTCGAGCAATGCGGCTGCGAATCGCGTCTGTTCGTCGACGAGGCGCGGCAGCTCGTCCCGCGGCACATCGAAGCGATGTCCCGGGACGAACCCGCCGATCTCGACCGGACCGTACTGCGGATGGTCGAACGGCTTCCAATCGACGAACAGATCGCCGCGACGCTCGTCGTCGCTGTAGGCGAGCCACGCGCGTTCGGCCGCGAGCGGATCGTCTTTCTTTCCGCCTCCCCGACTGCCGCCCGACTTCGCGGCACTCTTCTCGTCGCCGTCCGCCGTATCCGTCACCTCGGGCTCCTCGCGCGTCGTCACCACGTCCGGGCGACCCCACACGACCGTCGCGAACGTCGGCACGCCGAACTGCGCGTACGCCCAGCGGTGGAACGAGCCCGCGTCGTCGACATCGGGCGCGGCGCCCTTCTTCATGCCCGTGATCTCCGTGAAGATCTCGCGGATCGCTTCGTGATACGGCGCGTCGTCCTTCTCGAGTCCGACCGGCGCGCGACGCGTCTCGTCGAACTTCCCGCTCGGAGGCGACTCGACGAGGTTGTCGTGCGGCCCGAGGACGACCACGCACGCGATGTTCCCGCGCGCGAGCATCCAGTCCGCGAGCGCTCGCGACTCCGGCTCCGAGAGCGGGTACTTGCCGATCCCCGCTCCGACCTCGGGCCAATGATGCGGGAAGTTTCGGTCGAGCGAAGTTTCGCCTTCGCCATCCTCCCCGACCTTGCCGTCGCCATCGTCGTCGCGGCCTTCCACGCGAAGGGCATGCGTTGCGCGCTCACCCTTCGTCGCGTCCGACTCGACCATGAGGCGCGGATCGTCTCCGTCCGCGTGGTGCGTTCGCGCAATCCCGGGCGGCGGATCGGGGATCCGCATCCAGGCGATGATTCCGTCCCCGTCGAGGTCGTCGGGTCCGTCCTCGTCGACGCGACCGTCACGATCGTCGTCTTCGGGAACGACGACACCCGAGATGCCGCGCGCGGCCCCGTCG
>JAUIME010000276.1 GCA_030433195.1 bacterium | reverse complement strand
CGCCCTCGATGACGAACTGCTCCATGCGTCCCTCCCCGGACGCCCGCTCGATCGGACTACACGATTCCCGGAGTCGACCGCCTCGCCCCGGATCCCGTAGATTTCGCCTGATCGATGAACGGACTTCTCGTTGTCACCGCCTCTTGTTTCACGAAACTCGGCTGCGCCGATGTCAAAGGGCCGCCCGCCCTCCGACTCGGTCCACCGAGTCTTCTCGCCTCGCGCTCGATCACCGCCCTGGGATCGAATGCCGAGGACTTTTCCCAGCTGCCAATCGCCACTTCGCGGTCAGCGGATCCGCTTGTGCCACCGTCGGATCGCCGCTTCGCGCGCCGCCTCGTCGGCTTCGGCATCGAAGCCGAAGTCGTCGCCGTAGAGGTGGAACAGCATCTCGATCGCTTCGTCCCGAACCTCGGGATCGGCGTCGCCCAAGAGGGCCACCAGCTGCCGTCCCCCGTCTTGGCCGAGCAACCGACCCACGGCCTGCACCGCGAGTCGACGGCGACCGGAATCTCCACTCTCGAGATGCGCCTGCAGCGCTTCATCGGAGGGTCTCAGTTTAATGGGTTCCAGCAGAAGAAGGAACCCCGAAACGAACTCTCTCTTTTGGCTCCGCATGCCCTCGTCGAGAATCGCGAGCAACACCCCGTGCCCTTCGTCGCCCATGCGCGCGAGCAGCGTCGTAGCGCGCGCGCGGTGCAGCGGATCGCCGCTGACGACGATCTCGGCGAGCTCGGAGTGCACCGCACCGCCGCGCGCGAGAATCTCGTCGTCGGACGCTTCGAGGAGCGGCGGCAATTCGACATCGTCCGTTGCGTCGGGCGCGCCGTACAGTCGCAGCGTTCCCTCGCTGGTCTCGACCTCTTCGAACGGAAACGAACGCAGGCGCGAGAACGTCGATTCGGCGAAGTCCCCCGGCACGGCGAGCGCCCACGCGGATCGATCGCCGAGTTCGAACGCCTCGTCGTAGAGGTACGCGGGAATCCGTCCGCCGAGGAGATGCGCGACGAACGCCTCGGCGAGGCGCCGGTTCTCGGCGAGCAACACGAGCTCCCCGTCGATGAACTCGGCTCCCGGCGCCGGCTCGACGCGTTCCTCGATTCCTTCGAGCGAAGCGACGAGCGGAATGTCTCCACAATCGACGCAGACCTCGATGCCTTGGTCGAATTCCTCACGACACTCGGGACAAAACGGCATGTCAGGCGTCTCCTCGGTCCCGCGTCAGAGCGGGATATTCCCGTGCTTCTTCGGCGGATTCGAATCGCGCTTGCGGTGCAACACGCGCAGCGCCGCGATGAGCCGCGGCCGTGTTTCGCTCGCCTCGATCACGTCGTCGATGTAGCCACGTTCCGCGGCCGCGTACGGATTCGCGAAGGTCTCCTTGTACGTCTCGACGTACTTCGCCTTCGCGGCGACGGGATCGTCGGCCGCCTCGATGTCTTTGCGGAAGATGATTTCTACGGCGGCTTCGGGCCCCATGACCGCGATCTCGGCCGTCGGCCACGAGAGGTTCACGTCGCCGCGAATGTGCTTACTGCTCATCACGTCGTACGCACCGCCGTACGCCTTGCGCGTGATGACGGTGATCTTCGGGACGGTCGCTTCGCAGTACGCGTACAGCAGCTTCGCGCCGTGGCGAATGATGCCGCCGTACTCCTGCGCCGTGCCCGGCAAGAAGCCCGGCACGTCTTCGAACGTCACGACGGGGATGTTGAAGCAGTCGCAGAATCGCACGAAGCGAGCGCCCTTGACCGATGCGTCGATGTCGAGCGTCCCCGCGAGCACCATCGGCTGGTTCGCGACGATGCCGACCGAACGCCCGTCGAGCCGCGCGAAGCCGATGATGAGGTTCTGCGCGAAGCCCGATTGCACCTCGAGGAACGACCCGTCGTCGACGACGCGGCGAATGACCTCGTGCATGTCGTAGGGCTTGTTGGGATCGTCGGGAATCAGCGCATCGAGCTCGGCGTCGCCGCGATTGGGATCGTCGCTCGAGTCGACGCGCGGCGGCGCCTCCATGTTGTTGAGCGGCAGATACGCGAGCAGACGTCGGACCTCTTCGAGGCACGTCGCGTCGTCGGGTGCCATGAAGTGCGCGACACCCGACTTCGTGTTGTGCGTCGTCGCGCCGCCGAGATCCTCGTGCGAGACCGTTTCGTGCGTGACGGCTTTCACGACGTTCGGCCCGGTGATGTACATGTACGACGTGTCCTCGACCATGAACGTGAAGTCCGTGATCGCGGGCGAGTACACCGCGCCACCCGCGCACGGGCCGAGGATCGCCGAGATTTGCGGCACGACGCCCGAAGCGAGCGTATTGCGCAAGAAGATGTCGGCGTAGCCGCCGAGACTCACGACCCCCTCTTGGATGCGCGCGCCTCCCGAGTCGTTGAGACCGATGACGGGCACGCCGTTCTTCATCGCGAGATCCATGATCTTGCAGATCTTCTTCGCGAAGGCGAGACCGAGCGAGCCGCCGAACACCGTGAAGTCTTGCGAGAAGACGTACACGGGGCGACCGTCGATCGTGCCTTGTCCGGTCACGACGCCGTCGCCGAGGATTCGCTTCTCGTCCATGCCGAAGTCGCGGCACTGGTGCCGCACGAAGCGGTCGAACTCGACGAACGAACGATCGTCGAGCAGCAGGTCGATGCGCTCCCGCGCCGTGAGCTTGCCCTTCTCGTGCTGCGCTTCGATGCGCGCTTTGCCGCCGCCGAGCAGGGACTCTTCGCGCAGGTCGCGGAGCTTGCGCCGAGCTTCTTCGGTCATGATCCTTCGCTTTCTTCGGAGTTGCCGGTCTCGGACTTCGCGCGATCCGGCTCGACGACCTCGACGAGCGCCCCGGCGAGCGCTTCCGGTCGCAGGAACGCGACGCGCGAATTCGCCGACCCGGGTCGCGCGTGCTCGTCGACGAGAGGCACGGCGGCCTCGCGGTATTCTTCGAGCGTGGCGTCGACGTCGTCGACCGCAAAGGCCAAGTGGTGGATTCCCGCTCCGCGCTTGGCGATCGAACGGCCGATGCGCGATTCGGGGTCGAGCGCCTGGAACAACTCGATCGTCACGCCGCCGACGTCGAGCTTCGCGAGCCGAACGCCCTGCGACTCGACGGTCTCGGTTTCGATCAGGTTCGCGCCGAGGCGCTCACGGTACTGCGTGACCGCGGCGTCGAGGTCGAGCACGGCGATCGCGATGTGATCGAGCGCGCGCATCGTGGCCATGGATTCGGCTCCTGCGAGATCGGGTCGGGGCGACGTCGGTCGTGGGAGGTCGTCCCGTCGCGTCGCGATCCTGGGACCGATCCGCGCGGATCGGCCACGCCGCGGGGGAAACCGAGCTATTTAGCATGCCGCCGCAATGCGCTCAACACGTGGTCGAGGTCGTCGTGCAGCGGCGCCTCGAACGTGACGGGCTCGTCGGTCTCCGGATGCTTCACCGTGATGCGGTGCGCGTGCAACGCCTGGCGCCGCAACAGCACGCGATCGGCGACATTGCCTTCCGTGAGGTTTCTCGGACGGATGTCGCTGAATCGAAGCTCACGGTGCCGCGAGTAGAAATCGTCCGCGACCACGGGATGCCGAATCGCGGCGAGGTGGACGCGGATCTGGTGCGTGCGACCCGTCTTCGGGAAGACGCGCACGAGCGTGAACGCATCGAACCGCTCCTCCACCGCATAGTGCGACAGCGCATCCTTGCCGTGCAGCGGGTTCACCTGCATGCGATCGGGACGCGCGCGATGCCGCGAGATCGGAAATCCGATCGCATCCGAGTCGAACTCCATCACGCCGTACACGATCGCGAGATACTCCTTGGCGACTTCGCGCTGCTCGAACTGCCGCGCGAGCTTGAAATGCGCGCGATCGGTCTTCGCGACCAGCATGACGCCCGACGTGTTCTTGTCGAGTCGATGCACGATCCCGGGTCGCTCGAATCCCGCGACCTGCGAGAGCTTCTCGATATGATAAGCGAGCGCGTTCACGAGCGTGCCCGACGATCGCCCCGCCCCCGGATGGACCGCGAGAAACGGCGGCTTGTGGATCACGAGAAGGTGCTCGTCCTCGTAGACGATGTCGAGGGGAATGTCTTGCGGCACGAGCTGCTCGGACTTCGGATCGTTCGCGAGCACCACGCGGATGCGATCGTCAGGCTCGACGACGTGGCTCGGGCGTACACGAGCCCCGTTCACGGTCGCGAGCCCCTTCTTCACGAGGTTCTGCAGATACGTGCGGGAGTAATCCTCGAGCTTCGAGGCGAGGTATTTGTCGAGCCGCACGCCCGACGACGCGGCGGCGTCGAACTCGAGCACGGCCGAAGGGTCGGGGCGTGGGGCCGCCGAGGACTTGCGAGGCGTCATGGGATCTCCGCCAGGGACGTTCGGGCGCGCTCCCATCGTACCATCGGTGCCTGCGAGGGCCCCACCTTCGCCCGGTGCGTCGGCACCCGCGGGGGCGCCGTCGAGACGCTCCGAGGGCCGACGAAACGAGCCGCACGTCGGCTCTCCCATTCGTTGACCCCGTCGGCGGCGTTGTGTATCGTCTGGAATGAGAAGAAACCACCATCAGAAGGCGCTTTTTGAGGTCCCTCCCATGAATCGAGTTGTGGCGATCCCCTGCCTCGTCCTCATCGGTTTCGCGCTCATCGCGCGTGCCCAAGATCAGCGCGCGATGGCGGGCAACTCCAACAGTCTCGACAACACCCCGCCCCCCGGCATGATCTTCATCCCCGAGGGGACGACGCACATCGGCACGACCAAGGAGCAGTTGAAGGAGCTCGAAGACGGGCCCCTCAATCTCAGCCTCGATCTCGACGGTGAAGACAAGCCCGTGAACTACGAGCTCATCGGCAAGTCGCAGCAGCGCGTCAAGGTCGGGAGCTTCTACATCGACGAGTTCGAAGTCACGAACCGCGCCTACAAGGCGTTTCTCGATGCGACGGGATACGAGAAGCCCGACAACTGGGGCGTCACCGAAGACGGACAGACGCCCGCCGAAGACGGATCCATCAGCGAAGACCTGCTCGACCTCCCCGTCGTCAACGTTCGTTACATCGACGCGGCCGCGTATGCGAAGTGGGCCGGCAAGAGCCTTCCCACCGAAGCACAGTGGGAGCGCGCCGCGCGCGGCGACGAGCCCCGCGCCTACCCGTGGGGCGACTATTGGGATACGCGCCAGAAGCTGTGGATCAACGGCCAGAGGAAGGAAGCCGCGCGCGCCGCATCCGACGACCACTGCAATTCGGTCGAGGCCCAGAAAGGTGCCCCCGTCGCTGTCGGCTCGTTCCCGAAGGGCAAGAGCCCGTTCGGTGTCCAAGACATGTCCGGCAACGTCTGGGAGTGGACCTCGACGTGGATCCAGCCGCACCCTCGCGGCAACGAAGAACTGAAGAACGTCTACGGACGCATCCTCAAGGGTGGGTCCTTCTCGAACAGCAAGGTCGTCCAGCGTGCGGCCGTGCGCATGTTCTTCGATCCGGGCGACTGGCAGAGCGCCGTCGGGTTCCGATGCGTGAAGAGCCTCCGACCGGGACTCGACAGCCTCCTCTACGCACAGCAGGATCTCGACGCGACGCTGATCGGCGAAGTCGAGTTCGAAGTCGAACGCGACGCCGTCGTTCGCGAGGAAGCCGAGTACGATCCCAAGCACGGGCACTCGCTCGGCGCCAAGGTCCTCGGCTTCTGCCCCGTCGCGTCGATCTCGGCACCGAACGAGTCCGGCCTCGTGAGCCGCGCTCGCCGCGAGGCCGGCGATAGCATCCCCGTCGGTATCGTCTCGACGTCGTACGCGGTCTCGAACCTCAGCTTGCCGCCGGGCGACTACACGATCCACTTCCAGGCCGCGAACAAGACGGCCCACAAGGACTGGATGCGCGAGCAGGAGAAAGAAAAAGAAGAGAAGGCCGCCGCCGCGAAGGCCGCAGCTGAAAACGGCGAAGCCGCTCCTGCCGACGACGAAGACGAAGCCGAGTTCCCGCCCTACAGCGACTCGAACCGTCTCATCTTCAACGACTCGACCGGCAACCCCGTCGCCGAGATCACCAACCCCGTCGTTCGAGGCGGCGACAGCAGCGAAGACTCCTCGATGTTCAAGAAGTCGGACGAAGGCGGCTCGATGATCCAAATGGTCATCCAATCGCAGTTCGGCCGCAAAGTCCTCGTTATCGAGTTCCCCTTCGAAACGAAGAGCTGACGAACCAAGCACCCCCACACGGGCGGCTCGCCACAACACGGCGAGTCGCCCGTTTCTGCTCTGGGGGTGTGCGTCACGGGATAGCCGCGGCGGCGGGCGTGGCCGCGGTGAAGGCGGCGAGGCGCTCAGCGGCTCTCGGGGGGAACCGTGCAGGCGGATACGCGCAGGGTCTGCGAACGAAAATGCGCGGATGGGTGGGCGGCGTGTGAGCCTCGCCCGGATATCGCGATCTCGCCCCCTTCACCACGACCACGCCCTCGTCGGATGAAGCCTCGGTCGCGACACCGCACTCCGCAAGCGTACCGTGCGGCACAGCGAAGCGAAGCGGTGCCTCCCGAAGCTCCACCCGCGATCGCTCGGCATCTCCCCCGTTCCGCCGCCCGCCGAGGCGCGCCCCCAACCCACACCAACAAGCCGCCCGCGAGACACGCAAACCACCGCGCCCGCCGCGCATCGCCCCACCACGCCAATGACGCCAACGAAACGAAGCAAGCCGCCCAAGTTCCAAGGCACGACCGCACCACGCCAGCCGCTCGCTTCGAGACCCGCAAGCCCGCCCACCGCTCCGCCGGCCGGAGTCGCGCCCCGAGGAACCGACGACGAGGGCGCGGTCGCGGTGAAGGGGGCGAGATCGCGATATCCGGGCGAGGCTCACACGCCGCCCCTGCGTAAGCACATGCTCGTCCGCAAACCACGCTCGCCCCCCCTCGCACGGC
>JAUIME010000275.1 GCA_030433195.1 bacterium | reverse complement strand
AAGAACGCGGTCGACCGCATCCAGTCGTTCCCCGAACTCGCCGAGCGACCCGTCGTGAGTCTCATCGAACAGCGCAACCAAGTGTTGTCGCTGTTGATCCACGGAGACGTCGACGAATCGACGATCCGCAACCTGGCCGAGACGACGCGGGACGACTTGCTGCAGCTCGACGACGTGACGCTCGCCGAGCTCGGCGCCGTCCGCCCGCTCGAGATCGCGATCGAGATTCCGCAGGCGACGTTGCGCGAGCTCGGGCTCACGCTTCCCCAAGTGGCGGGGATCGTTCGACGCACGGCGATCGAGCTGCCGGCAGGCGGCGTGCGCACCGACGGCGGCGAGATCCTCCTTCGAACACAAGAGCGACGCGATTACGCTCGCGAGTACGCCGACATCGCCGTCGCGACGACCGCCGACGGCACCATCGTACGGCTCGGCGAGATCGCGGACATCCGCGACGACTTTGAAGAAACCGACCAAGAGACCTTCTTCGAAGGCCGACGCGCCGCCCGCGTCGACGTGTACCGCGTCGGCAACGAGACTCCGCAATCGGTATCGGACGCCGTCCGCGGATACCTACGCGAACACGAGGCGGACCTGCCCCCGGGCATCGGCATGACGATCTGGAACGACAGCTCCGAGATCTATCGCGAACGCATGCAACTCCTCATCAAGAACGCGTTCCTCGGACTCGCGCTCGTACTGCTGATTCTCGGGCTTTTCCTCGATCCGAAACTCGCGTTCTGGGTCACGCTCGGCATTCCGATCTCGATCCTCGGTTCGTTCTTGTTCATCCCGCTGACCGGCGCGTCGATCAACATGATCTCGCTCTTCGCGTTCATCGTGACCCTCGGTATCATCGTCGACGACGCGGTCGTGATGGGCGAGAACATCTTCGAAATGCGCCAGAAGGGGTACTCGTTCGCCGAAGCCGCCATCGTCGGCGCGCGACAGATCGCCGCACCGATCACCTTCGCCGTGCTGACGAACATCGTCGCGTTCATGCCGTTGTTCTTCGTTCCGGGTGCCTCGGGCAACCTGTTCCTCCAGATTCCGTCGATCACCGTCGCGGTGTTCGTCGTGTCGCTGGTCGAGTCGCTGTTCATCTTGCCCGCGCACTTGTCGACACCGGGATCGCACTCGATCCTGTGGCGCGCTCTCGCGGTACCCAACCACTACTTCTCGCGTGCGCTTCAGTGGGTCATCGACGTCATCTACGCACCGTCGGTCCGAGTCCTCGTACGCTTCCGCTACGCCACCTTCGCGGGCGGACTCGCGCTTCTGCTTCTCGCGGTCGGGACGATCGCGGGTGGGCACCTGCGCTTCTCGTTCTTGCCGCGCATCGACTCCGACGTCGTCACGGTGCAAGCCACCCTGCCGTTCGGGGTCGCCGTCGATCGCTCGCGCGAGGTGCAGGAGGTGCTCCTCGAGTCCGCGCGACGCACGCTCGAAGAGACCGGTGGCCCCGAGATCTCGCGTGGCATCTTCACGCAGATCGGCGCGCCGATCGCAGCTGGGGTCGGCGGTCCCCCGGAGATCTTCTCCTCGTCGGGAAGCCACGTCGTCGGCATCCAGGTGTTCCTCGTGCCGAGCGGTCAACGAGACATCAGCGGCGTCGACTTCGCCGAGGCTTGGCGTGCGAACACACCGCGACTCCCGGGGCTCGAGTCGATGACGTTCAACGCACAAGTCGAGGCGGGCGGCGGCGCACCCGTCGACATCCAGCTCAGCCATCGCGACACCGAGGTGCTCGAGGCCGCGGCGGAGGAGCTCGCGGGCGAGCTCGAGGCGTACGCCGGAATCACCGATCTCGACGATGGATTCGCGCGTGGCAAGCCGCAGCTCAGCTTCCGCTTGAAGCCGGAGGCTCGCAGCCTCGGGATGACGGCGGCCGATCTCGCCGAGCAAGTGCGCGGCGCATTCTACGGCTCGGAGGCGCTGCGACAACAGCGCGGACGCAACGAGGTGAAGGTCCTCGTCCGACTTCCCGAGACCGAGCGCAGCACGCTGCAAACCGTCGAAGAGCTCGTACTACGAACGCCGGGCGGTGGCGAGATTCCGCTGCGCGAGGCCGCGACGATCGAAGAAGGACGCGCGTACACGCGCATCGAACGACGAGAGGGGCGGCGCACCCTGTCGGTCACCGCCGACGTCGACGAGAACGTCTCGAACGCCAACAAGATCCTCGCCGAAGTTCGCGAGAACGAACTGCCCGCGCTGCTCGCGAAGTATCCGGGTCTCGGTTACTCGCTCGAAGGGGAACAGGCGAACCAGCGCGACACGTTCCGCGCCCTCGGCATGGGCTTCGCGCTCGCGATGCTCGTCGTGTACGGCTTGCTCGCCGTGCCGTTCCGTAGCTACTGGCAACCCGTCATCGTCATGCTGAGTATTCCGTTCGGCTTGATCGGTGCGGTCGTCGGCCACTTCCTGCTCGGCTACGGGCTCAGTATGATCAGCATCTTCGGGTTGATCGCGCTCGCGGGGGTCGTCGTCAACGACTCGCTCGTGCTCGTCGTGACCGCGAACGAAGCGCGCGACCGCAAAGAGAACGACTTGATCGAGGCCGTCTGCCTCGCCGGCGAACGGCGTTTCCGACCGATCCTGCTCACGTCCCTCACGACGTTCTTCGGTCTCGCGCCGATGATCTTCGAAACGTCGATGCAGGCACGATTCCTGATCCCGATGGCGATCTCGATCGGCTTCGGAATCCTCTTTGCGACGTTCATCATCCTCGGGCTCGTTCCGGCGGTCTACGTCATCCTCGAAGACGTGAAGCGCGGGGTCGCCGCCCTCGTTCGGGCCGCGGGAGACGACGAGCCCGGAGACGGCTCACACGACGGATCGAGCACGAACGGGCCGGCTACACGATCCGGAGATCCGCGACGAGCGGGAGGTGGTCGGACGCCGCACGCGCCACAGCCAAGCGCGAGCGCATGATCCGCTCGATCTGCAGACTACCGCGCACGTAGATCGCATCGAGCGCGCGCACGGGCGCGAACGCCGGGAACGTCCGCAGCGGACTCTCGTTGCCGCGGAAGCCCGCCGGCACGAACATCTTCGGCCCGAGCGTTCCCCAGACGTCGTTGAGGTCTCCGCCAACGAGGATCGGCGTCTTCGGGTGCAGCCCCTCGAAGGGATGGCTCGCGAGGAACTTCTTGAGCTGCATCTTGCGCTCGACGCCGGAGAGGCCGAGGTGCATGTTGTAGACGTGCAGCGTTCGCGACGTCTTCTTGCCGAGCCGCACGCGATAGCGCCCGTGCAAGACACTGCGTCGCTTCTTCGGCGGGATCGTGAGATCGATGTTCGACGTCTCGGTGAGGGGGAAACGGCTCAAGATCGCGTTGCCGTATTGCCCGCGGCGCTTGAACCGAACGTTCACGAAGTACGTGACATGACGCAGGCCGAGTTCGCTCGAAAGTCTCTCGTACTGGCGATCGTGGTTGTAGATCGGCGACCCCTCGGCCACCTCCTGCAGGAGCACGACGTCGGGTTCGTAGTGCGCGATCACCTCGACGATGCGACCGGGGTCGTACCGGCGATCGATCCCGCCGATACACTTGTGGATGTTGTAGCTGATCACCCGGAGCCGCATCGGGGCGCCCTCACCTGCTCTCGGTCACTCTCCGAGCATCATCGCGTGATGAGATCGTCGATCTCGTCGAGTCCTTCGGTCATCAGCTTCGGATCGCCGTCGGTCACGAGTACGTCGTGCTCGTAGTGAACGCACTGAGAACCATCCGCGATGTAGATCGGCCATTGCTTGCGCTTTTGGACGATGCGTCCCGTCCCGACCGCGATCATCGGCTCGACGGCGAGCAACATGCCGGGCTCGAGGACGGTCTGCGCTTCGATCATCTCGCGCTTGGACGACGGCACCGAGTTCGGGATGTACGGCGGCATGTGCAACTCCCGCCCGTATCCGTGCCCGCCGAGCCCTTCGACGAGATGGAAGCCCGACTCGTCCTCGACGTACTCTTGCACGGCGCGCGACCAATCGAGCACCGGGGCCCCGCCGCGCAATTTCTCGACACCGCGCCGAATCGATTCGCGCCCGACGTCGGTCAGGCGCGCGACCTCTTCGGTCTTCTCGCCGAACACGTACGTCCACGCCGCGTCGCCGATCCACCCTTCGCGCAGGATGCCGATGTCGATCTTCAGAACGTCACCCGCGACGAGCGCTTCGTCGTAGTAGCCCGCCGTACCATGAACGACGCACTCGTTGACACTCAAACACGCGTGCGACGGAAACGGCGGCGTCCCGGGGACCTTGTAGCCTCGGAAGCACGACTTCCCGCCGAGCTCCTCGAGCGTCTTCGCGACGAACGCATCGATCTCGCGGAGTTTGACGCCGATTCGCAGCCATTCCGCGAGACGGCGGTGCGTCTCGACGACGGCTTGGCCGGCATCGCGAGCCAGACCCTCTTCTTCGGGAGTCAGCTCTTCGTGGCGCGTGGATCGAGCGTTCATGGGCTTCATCGCGGGCCTCGGACGAATCTTTTCTCGCCTTGCGTCTCGACGAGAACCGGGCAGAGATTATCATATGCGATCCGCGCTCCGACGTCGTCCGGATGCGCCGTTTCGCCGCACGATACTGCCCCGACGAACCCCCGAGGAGCCCTCCGATGCCCCGCCTCGTCTTGTTGCGCCACGGCCAGAGTGAATGGAATCTCGCGAACCGCTTCACGGGATGGGTCGACGTCGGACTCACCGACCAGGGACGCGCCGAGGCCGACGAAGCCGGGCGCCTTCTCGCGGCAGCCGACATCGCCGTCGACCTCGCCTACACGTCGCTCTTGAAGCGCGCGATCAAGACGTTGTGGCTCGCCCTCGAATCGATGGACCGCATGTGGATTCCGGTGATTCGGAGCTGGCGTCTCAACGAACGACACTACGGCGGACTGCAAGGGCTCGACAAGGCCGAGACCGCCGCGAAGCACGGCGACGATCAGGTGAAGATCTGGCGACGCAGTCTCGACATTCCGCCGCCGCCGAGCGAAGACGCCGACCGCGCCGCACTGCGTGCCGATCCGCGTTACGCCGAGCTCACCGACGATCAACTACCTTCGGGCGAGAGTCTCGCGCTGACCATCGACCGCGTCCTCCCGTACTGGAACGAGACGATCCGCCCTTCGCTCGAAGCCGGTCGCACGGTGTTGATCGCCGCACACGGCAACAGCCTGCGCGCGCTCGTCGCGCACCTCGACGGCCTCTCGAAAGACGAGATCCTCGAGCTCAACATCCCGACCGGATCCCCGCTCGTTTACGAGCTCGACGACGCCCTGAAGCCGATTCGCAGCGCGTACCTGAAAGATCGTTCGTGACCTTGCCGTGACACCGATGTGATGTGACCCCACGTCACGCAACACGACGCGAACCGGAGGCTCCGCGATGACGACGCCGACGCCGGCCCCAGCACCCGGTGAACTGCCGCGTGACGCGCGGTTTCATACGACGTCGTGGACGGTCGTCGTCGAAGCCGGCGCCCAACCGAACACGGATGCCGACCACGCGATGGCGATGCTCATCGAGCGATACTGGTTTCCGCTCTACGCCTACGCCAAACGCAAAGGCGCGGACCCAGAGTTCGCGCGCGACCTCGTGCAGTCGTTCTTCACGCACGTACTCGAGAAGCGTTCGGTCGCAGCAGCCGACCCCGAGCGAGGCCGATTCCGCACGTTCCTGCTCACGTGCTTCGATCACTTCGCCGCGAACGAGCACGCGAAGGCGACGGCCGCCAAGCGCGGCGCCGGCGTCGCCCCGCTGTCGTTCGACTTCGCCGAAGCCGACACGCGCACCTCGATCGAACCCGCCGACTCCCGAACACCCGAGCGCGAGTTCGAGCGGCGCTGGGCACACGCGGTCCTCGACCGCGCCCTCGCCCGCGTGGCCGACGAGCTCGCCGGCGGCGGTCGCCGCGACGAGTTCGAGACACTGCGCCCCTTCTTGACCGGCGACGCGGCGCGCGGCGACGCCAAGGAAGCCGCCGCCCGGCTCGGCAAGTCGGCGGGAGCGTTCAAGGTCGCCGTCCATCGCCTGCGCAAGCGCTACGGCGAGGCCCTGCGCGAGGAAGTCCGCGCCACCGTCACCGCCGACGAAGACCTCGACGACGAGATCGACCGCCTCTTCGACGCTCTTCGCGAAGACGACGCCTGAACCGTGTAACCTTTCGCGGGCAAGCCTGTAGAACCCCGCAGCGACCGATTCGGCTCGATCCGAGAACGAGCGGCGCGAGACCGGCCTCGAACCCGGGGCACGCGAAGAACCCCACGATTCGGAGACCTACGGATGCAAGCCGCCGAACGATCGACCCCTTGCCCGAACACCCCTTGCCCGAGCTGCGATACGCCCATGCCGGCGCACGGTGCGCTCGCGGATCTGTGTCCCGAATGCCTGCTTCAGCACGCCCGTGGGGCCGCGCCGCGGGCGGCGGCTTCGGACCGCGCATTGCCCTCGGTCGACGAGCTCCAGGCGCGGATCCCGCAGCTGCAGATCCTCCACGCGATCGGACGCGGCGGGATGGGTGCGGTCTACAAGGCGCTCCAACGCGATCTCGATCGCTTCGTCGCCGTGAAGGTGCTGCGGCCGGATCTCGCGGGCGAGCCCGTTCTCGCCGACCGATTCGTTCGCGAGGCGCGCAATCTCGCCCGGCTCGACCATCCGCATATCGTCAAGATCCACGACTTCGGCCGCAGCGACGATCTCGTGTGGCTCGTGATGGAGCACGTCGACGGGTCGACCGTTCGTGAACTCATCGACGCACGACTGCTCTCGACCGACGACGCGCTCGAGGTGTTTCCCGGGATCTGCGAGGCGCTGCAGTACGCGCACGAGCACGGCGTGGTCCATCGTGACGTGAAGCCGGGGAACATCCTCATCGATCGCGACGGTCGCGCCAAGGTCGCC
>JAUIME010000274.1 GCA_030433195.1 bacterium | reverse complement strand
GTCCTCCGGTTCGCATCGCGCCTCGATCCGTACGACACCGTCGAGGTAGACGTTGGGGCGCGTGGGAAGGATCGGCGTCTCGGTCGGATCCTCTTGGCCGAGAGGCTCGCCAGCGTCGGTCTCCGGATCGACAGCAGCGGCGCCCCACCACGGTGCGTTGACCACGTCGCCCTTCGCGAAGCGGATCCAGACGAGCACGCCGTCATCGTGCGTGTGGAGGAGTTTCCACGCGCCGTGTCCCTCGCGGCCGAGCGCCAGACCGTGCCACGGGCACACGAGCTTGCCGTCGCAGACGCGCGCGGTGCCGAGTGTCGCCCCCATGTGCGGACACGCGTCGGGCGCGACGCACAGCGCACCCTCGACACGCCACGCGACGACGTCGCGGCCGGCAACGCGATACACCCGCGGCTTGGCGCCGATGCGCCGGGAAGCGTCGAGCGCATACCAGCCCCCGGTGGGTTTCTCGAGGGCGGTGCGAAGCGCCCTCGCGATCGAAGCCGGTTTCGCCTGCTTCCAATCGGGCTCTTCGTCGGCGTGCGACGGACCCGCCGGCATGAACCGCCACCCCGGACTCATCGCCCGGCCCCCGCGACCGCCGGCTCGGATGCGGACGCTGCGCGCGAGCGCTTGCGCCGTCGCGCGAGCCAGCCCCGACGCCGCACCGACTCGAGGGGCTCGGGCGCGACGTCGTACGGGGCGAGCAACGTGTTCGCGGCGAGCATTCCGGAAGACGTCGCTCGCTCCATGAGGGCGCTCGGAAACGGCAGCCGCGCGAAGTCGCCGGCGAGTGCGATCCCGTCGAACGGTGTCTCGACACCGGGCCGCTTCGCATGGGAGCCCGGCGCGAACGCGGGACAATCGCGCCGCAAGAGAAAGCGCTCCTCGAGCACGGTCGCCTCGGCCGTCTCGGGATAGAACGTTTGCATCGCCGCGCGCAAATCGTCGCGGATCTCGGCTTCGGTCGCGTCGAGAGGAACGCTGTACGCGTGGAGTTCGACGATCGAAGCGCCCCGCTCGCGCGCCCAAGCGGCCGACTCGCCCTCGAGCTTTTCGTAGACCGAGATGTTGTCGAGCATGCCCACACCCGTGGTTCCCGCGAACGGCGATCGATCTTCGCGCACGGGTCGATCGAGCCACATCCGCCAGACCGCGAACGGGTTCGTGAGCGCGAGCGACGCCACGCGCTCCCGCCACGCGTCGTCCGCGAGATCGGGCGAGGCTTCGATCACGTGTCGCAGCGGCGCGACCGGCAGCGCGAGCACCACGGCATCGGCGTCGAGGTTCGCTTCGGCTTCGGTCGGCCTCGACGCCGCGTCGCCTGCGGCCGCCGTAGAAACACGCCACGTCGCACCGTCGCCGCGCGCGATCCGTTCGACGGCGGTCTCCGTTCGGAAGACCACCCCGAGACCCTCGAGGTACTTGCGCAGCGGATCGAAGATCGACGGTCCGAAGGGCTCCTTCGTAACGTCGAAGACGAGGCCCTCGGGATTCCCGATGAAATAGAAATGGAACATCATGAGGAGCTCGGCCGCCGACATCGCGTCTTCGGGGTTGAAGAACGAGTGGGCGAAGACGTCGAACAGCATCCGCCGCGCTTCGGCCGGAAACGAGAGCGAATCGAGGTAGTCGCGCGCCGTGCGATCGTCGAAGCGCTCGTACGTCGTCTCAGGATCGTACCGCAGCATCTCCATCGCCGCGCCTCGATCGATGCGCACGAGATCGCGCCAGCCGATCGTCTTCGTGCGCCGCGTGAGCGCCACGACGTTCCACGGCGACGTGCGCGGCAGACCCGCGAAGGACTCGCTTCTTCCGTCCGGACCGAGCAGTGGATAATCCTCGAGCGGATGCAGCATCGACAGCTCGGGATCGATACGCCGCAGCAGCGCACGCAGGTTGTAGTACTGCCGGAAGAACGCGTGGAAGCCGCGCTCCATTTCGAAGGAGCGGCCGTCGACGAGTGTATCGTCCCAGGAGCCGGCTCGCCCGCCGAGAAACCGCTCACGCTCGAGGATCGTGACCGACGCGCCTCGCTCCGCGAGGATCGTCGCCGCCGCGAGACCCGCGAGACCGCCCCCCGCGACGACCGCGCGGATCGGCTGCGCGAGTCGTTCGCGACTTCCGGGCCGCGGCAGCACGTGGGTCTCGATCCGGCTCATCCGAGCGGCACCGGCACGGTCTTGCGCTCGCCGGGCGCCAGTTCGAGGCGCGCCTGACCGAACGACGGCGGCCCCATGAAGCCTTGCGCATCCTTCGAGACCCCCCAAAGCTCGCTCGGGATGCCGAACATTCCCTTGTCGAGTTCGAAGTCTTCGTCGGTGTCATGGAACGCGGAGATCGCGAAGTTGCCCGCGGGAACGTCTTCGAACACGATCGTGAACTTCTTCCGATCGACCTTCAGCACCTCGGAGCGAAACGCCTTGTCGGGGTCGTTCGGAAAACCCTCCGACGAAAGGAACAAGCTCACGAGGAGTTGCCCCTTCTCTTTCTTCACGTCGTCGATAACGACTTCGATCGTCCCCGTTCCCTCGGGCCGGGGTTCTTCTTCGACCTTCTTGTTCGACGCGCAACCGCTCGGACCGGCAACGGTGAAGATCATCCCGATCGCGAGCACCGCGCCCCAGGCGCCGAAGCCGCGATTCGACTCGAGATCGTGATCCGCTCGAAGCGAGCGTCGTGGTGAGAAACGCATGAAACCCTCCTTCGCGAGACCCTCGGTCTCGAGTTCGTCGTTCAGATCGGAAGAACGTCTTCGGGGAATCGTACCAGTTGGCCGCCCCGCTCCGGATCGAGTACCGCGGGCTCGAATCGCCCCACGGCGCGACGTGGCAGATCCGCGAGCGCACGCGCGCCGGCACCCGCCGCGAGCACGAGCTTGCGACGCAGCGGCACGATCGCACGGCCCTTCGTCACGTCGCAGCCGCGCCGCTGCAGGATCGTGCCGATCGCCGCGTAGATCTCGCGCGCCGAGCGGATCGCGAACGAGCATCGCCATGAAAGCGCATCGAGACCCGCATCGCCCGACCGATAGTATCGATCCGCGTCGACGAGAAGGTCGCGGACGGTCGCGGCAACCGCGTCCTTCGAATCGACGGGAAACGGGCCGCCGAGCCGCTCGGCGAGCCGCGGCGCGCCATGCATGGCGAGTCGGTCCGCGGGCAGGTACAGACGACCGAGATTCCAGTCCTCGACGACGTCGCGGCAGATGTTCGTGAGCTGCATGGCAATGCCGAGATGGGCCGCGCGACGAAGGGCTCCGGCATCGCGCAGTCCCATCACGTGGCACATCATGAGCCCGACCGTGCCCGCCACACGGAAGCAGTACTGCAAGAGAGCATCCATCGTCGCGTACGACGTCGCGCGTGTATCCATCGCCATGCCTTCGAGCAGCTCGCCGGGATACGATCGCGGGATCCCCGTGAGGCGGACGGCCTCTTGGAACGCGGCGCACTCGGGCACGGTCTGCGGCGCGCCGGCGTAGATCGCCGCGAGTTCGTCGAACAACCGGTCGACGGCGGCATCGGCCTCGCCCGGCGCCGCTCGATCGACCGCGTCGTCGGCACGCCGACACCACGCGTACACGACCGCGGCTCGGTCCGACGATTCGCGAGGCAAGAACCGGCCCGCGAGCGCGAACGACTTCGAATGCTCCTCGAGCGAAGCGCGACAGTGACGGACGAGTTCGCCGTTCATCGCTCGGCCCCCGAACTCGCCATCGTCCGCCGCGGGTCGATCCACCTACCGGGCTCGATGCCGGCATCCGCGAGCAGAAGCGACGCCGTGGCTTTCGCGGAGTTCACCACGCCCGGCACTCCGGCCCCCGGGTGCGTCCCCGCGCCGACGAGGTACAGCCCCGGAATCCGCGCATCGCGATTGTGAGGCCGGAACCACGCGCTCTGCCGCAAACGCGGCGCACACGAGAACGCCGAGCCGTGGTACGCGTTGAGCTCGTCACGGAATCCGTGCGGCGTCAACCAGTGCTTCGTGACGACATGGCGACGCAGATCGGGAAGCTGTTGTTCGAGCGCCTCGAGCAGACGCTCGGCGTAGGGCTCACCGACCTCGTCCCAATCGATCGGCGCGTTCCCGAGGTGCGGTACGGGAGCGAGCACGTAGAACGAACCACAACCCGGCGGCGCGAGCGACGGATCGCTCACGGTCGGCGAGTGCAGATAGAGGCTGAAGTCGTCGGGCAGCGTCGCGCCGTGGAAGACGTCGTCGATGAGCCCGCGGTAGCGCGGTCCGAAGATCACCGTGTGATGCGCGATCTCGTCGGCGTAGCTGCGATCGGTTCCGAAGTAGAGCACGAAGAGCGACATCGACCACTCCATGCGCTCGAGCTTGGCCTTCATCGGCCGGGCGGACTCTTCGCCGCCGTAGAGCTTCGCGTAGGTATGGTGCAAGTCGGCGTTGGAGACGACACGTTCGAACGGCTCGCGAGCGTTCGCGTCGGTCGTCACGAGGTGACGCGTCTCGGTGCCCGAGCCCTCGAGCTCGATCTTGCGCACCGGCGACGCGAGCCGGATCTCGCCGCCCATCGACGTGAAGCGATCGACGAGCGCGCGCACGAGCGCTCCGGTGCCGCCGCGCGGGAAGAAGACACCCCACTCGCGTTCGAGGTAGTGGATCAGCGTGTAGATCGCGCTCGTCTCGAACGGACTCCCGCCGACGAGCAACGAATGGAACGACAAGGCCTGGCGCAGATGATCGTGCTTCACGAACCGCGCCACCGTCCGATACACGGATCGATCGGCGCGCAACATCGCGAGCTCGGGCGCCACGCGAACCATGTCCGAGAAACGCAAGAACGGGGTCGCGCCGAGCTCGACGTACCCCTTCTCGAACACGCGGCGTGCGTAGTCGACGAAACGCAGGTAGCCGTCCTCGTCGCCGGGGTATCGCGTACGGATCTGTTCGAGCATCGCGTCGCTGTCGCCGGCATAGTCGAAGGAATCGCCGTCGTGCCAGAGCAAACGGTAGAACGGATCGACGGGGATCATCTCCACGTGGTCGCGCATCGGCGAACCCGCGAGTTCGAACAACTCATCGAGGCAGTTCGGCGCGGTGATGACGGTCGGTCCACCGTCGAAGACGAAACCGTCGCGCTCGTAGACGTAGGCACGCCCGCCGGGCTTGTCGCGCGCCTCGAAAATCGTCGTCGGGATGCCCGCGGCTTGCAGTCGGATCGCGACGGCGAGGCCGCCGAATCCGCTCCCGATGACCGCCGTGCGCCCGGGCTGCGGCGGGGTCTCCGACGGACTCATGACGACGCTCCCGCGGTCGCGGCGGCCCGACGTGCATGCCGTCGACGCTCGCGCAGCGAGAAGCCCCGAGGCGGCCTTCCAACGAGAATGCGCACACGATCGCTCCAACTCATCCGCAGCGAGTAAAAGCGCCGGATGACGTCTTCGGGCAAGCGATAGAAGCGCTCGAACACCGAGATACGACGCTCCGGCGCAAACCAGCGGAACAAGAGTCCGTTGAGTCGCTCGGCGTACCGCGCCTGGACGCGGTGACGGCGCACGAGATCCCGGAACGCGCTCCCGAACACGTCGTTCGGATAGCCCGCCGCGACGACTTCGGCGAGCCGCACGGCAGCCGGGAAGGAGTATCCGGTCGCGGGGTGCGCCCATCCCCCACGATACCCCGCTCGCAGCGGTGGATCCGTTGCCGGATCGGCGGTTCCGTGCCATGCCATCGGCAAGACTCCCTCCTCTTCACGCAGCCGCTCGGCGACGTGCCACCGTCGACGTGCGACTTCGTTTTCGATCGCAGTGCGCATCGACTCGCGATCGAGCCGCGCCGTGCTCGAGAACACGGTGTCCTCGACGAGCACGCGCTCGGACGTCAACGGCAGGACGTAGAAGAACCGAAACCCGTCCCGCTGCTCGACGCGCGCGTCCATCACGATCGGTCGGACCAAACCGTGCGGCCGCGCGAGCCGCAACTCCCGACCGACGAACTTCTGATACCCCGCATCCCTCGTGACCTCCGCGGGCGCCGGCCCCCGCGCGTCGACGACGAGACTCGCGTCGAGCACGCGCCCGTCGCGCAGTGAAACGCTTCGCGCGCCGATCTCGCTCGCCTCGCACTCGAGGAACGCGATACGCGGCGCATCAGGGACGGCGGTCGTCCCCCGGACGATCGCGAAGCGCCCCTCGATCCGGGCACGCAAACGGTCCGACGTGAATCCCGCGTACGGGCTCCGCAGCGTTCGGTCGTAGGCGGGGAAACGCACGTCGTAGCCGTCCCATCGAAACTCGACGAGACCGTCGACGAGCGATCGCGACGCGGCCGGTACGTCGTCGGCGTGAAAGCACCACGTGTGCTCACCGCCGATCGCGGCCCCGCGCTCGACGATCGCCAGGCGCGCGCCCGGGTGACGCTTCTCGATCGCGAGCGCGATGAGCGAGCTCTGCAGCCCGCCTCCCACGAGCACGACGTCGAACGATGTCGTTTCCGCCACGCCTCGGTCCCTCTCGCTGTCGCCGCCCCGCGTCGAATCGACGCTTCTCGCGGCGGCAGATCGTCGGTGCGTTCGCCTCGCGAAGCGACCCGGATTCAGGCCCGAGCGAAGCGAATGGACTCCCGAGAGCCTATCACTGGCCCGGCGTCTTCCGCATTCGAGGGCTGGGGCTGGAGAGCCGGGCGCATTCTGTCGATATACCCTCGGTGAGGCCGACTTCGAACGCTCGCTGTGAGCGGTATGGTAGGATCTCGCGAAGGAAGAAGACGGCTGCCCCCCTTGCAGCCTCGGCGCACAGCTGGATCCGCCCGACGGAACGCGCGCGTCGGCCTCCTGGCCGACGAACGAATCGCGACCCTCGCCGACCGGATCGCGCCGCACGACACGGCCCCGCCACCCCCCGCTGTGGTGTCGCGAGGAACATTCGCGGCCCTCTCACG
>JAUIME010000273.1 GCA_030433195.1 bacterium | reverse complement strand
ACCGCGTCTTCGCAAACGGCGCGAACCGACTGTTCGAGAACGTGAAGAAGAGCCTCACGGCGACGGCCCTGCTCTCGAGTTCGACGACAATCCTTGTGAGCGCCATCGCGATCGTGATCATGGCAGTCAGCTCACAGCGGTTCGCAACGAACGCGATCACCCTCGGTGACCTCGGTATGTTCACGGGCTTGCTCGGCTACCTCGCGATGCCGATCCTGCAGATGAGCAACATCGGAACGCAGATCACGGAGGCGTTCGCGGGTCTCGATCGCATGGACGAGGTCTTGGCCGAGGCGATCGAAGGCGACTCCGAGGAGCGGACCGTCACGCTCGACGACGTCGAAGGCGCGATCCGGTTCGAGGACGTGTCGTTCTCGTACGACGACGACACCGAGGTGTTGCACGACATCGCGTTCGACGCCGAGCCCGGGTCGACGATCGCGCTCGTCGGCAGCTCGGGATCCGGCAAGACGACGATCGCGGGGCTCGCCGCCTCGTTCCTCGAGCCCACGAAGGGACGCGTACTCGTCGACGGCGTCGACTTGCAGCGCGTACGGCTCGACAGTTTTCGCAGCCGCCTCGGCGTCGTGCTGCAAGACGATTTCCTCTTCGCGGGGACGATTCGCGAGAATATCCTCTTCGCTCGACCGAACGCGAGCGACGACGACGTCGCGCGCGCCGTCGCGGCCGCGTACGTCGACGAGTTCACGGACCGCTTCGAGGACGGACTCGAAACCGTCATCGGGGAGCGCGGCGTGAAGCTCTCGGGTGGCCAGCGGCAACGCGTCGCCATCGCGCGTGCCATGCTCGCGGATCCGCGCGTGCTCATCCTCGACGAGGCGACGTCGAACCTCGACGCGGTGAGCGAGTCGCTCGTGCAGCGGAGCTTCGAGACGCTGCTCGAGGGCCGTACGACATTCGTCATCGCCCACCGCTTGAGTACGATCCGCCGCGCCGATACGATTCTCGTAGTCGAGGACGGCCGCATCGTCGAACGCGGCACGCACGACGAACTCATGGCGGCCGCGGGCCGCTATCACGAACTCTACACGTCGCAGGCGAGAATCTGACGTCGCCGCGACGCGACACGAACGAACACACGACAACTCGATTCGAAAGGGAGTCGTATGAGCGCCACGACGAGATTCCTCTTCAACCCCGGCCCGCACTCGGTCGGTACGTCCGTGGGCCTGTTGGTCTTGCGCATTGCATTCGGCGGCTTGATGCTCGCCCAGCACGGTGTGAGCAAGCTCACGAACTTCAGCCAACTCGCCGGAGAATTCCCCGACCCGATCGGGCTCGGCAGCGAGCTCAGCCTCGCCGCCGCGGTCGGCGCCGAGGTGTTCTGCGCCGGCATGGTCGTCCTCGGTCTCGCGACGCGATGGACCGCGCTACCTCTCGTGTTCACGATGGTGGTGGCCGCGTTCATCTTCCACGCGGGAGATCCCTACAAGAACGTCGAGCCGGCGTATCTCTACCTCGCCGCGTTCACCGCGCTCGTGTTCACGGGAGCGGGAGGATTCTCGATCGACGCCGCGATCACGGCCGGACGTCAGGTGAAGCGCTGAGTGCGACGATTCTCGAGGGCCGATCGACGCTCGTCGCGGGCCGAATTCGGAAACCCTTGACTTGACGCGCCCCTGGGACCGATGATGATTTTGAGACAGCAAGCTCCCGAGCGTCGGGGGTTTGTGTCGTTCCAATGTGAGGCCTACGCAGGGACTCGCATGCGCGGCGGGCGTGGGACCCGGCCGTGGCACGGAGCGACCCCGCGCCGACATCGGCGGTCGGCGACGCGGTAGAACGGACGTACTGGATCCGTTCCGGACGCCGAACGAAAGGAGGTGACCCGCATGTGTTTTCCTACGGTGAACTGCGAGGTGGTGGCCTCCTAGGCTGACAAAAATCCCGAAACTTCGGGTGGTTCGCCTGGAGGATCCAGGCACCACCGAAGCCCCGATGGCCCGCGATCACCGGCGGGTCGACCGGCCACGGTCGGTCGAAACCCCCATCGGGGTTTTTTCTTTGCCCGAGCCCGGTGTCGAAACGGCCCTCCGACCCACGGCGCCATCGAAGCCGATGTCGTCTCGAACGACCTCATGGAGACCGGTGGATGGTCCCCCACGCCCGAGACACGAACGACGTCGCGAGCGCGACGGGCACGGGCAAAGCGCTCGGGCCGTTCGCGGACGGCCCGCTCGAAACGTCACGCTTCGCGCACTACGCCGTTCTCGCGTTCGCGTCGCTGTTCCCGACCATCGGGGCGTGGCTCTACTTCGTGCAGTTCGCCGGCCACGACGGCATGGCCGCGGCCTATGCCGTCGCGAAGGTCTTGCAGTTCGCGATCCCCGTTGTCTGGTGGCTCGCGCTTCGCCGACGACGATCGACACGCACTCCCGCTCTCGTTACCCCACGGCGACCGGGAATCGGGCTCGGGATCGCGTTCGGCGCGCTCGTCGCGGGTGCGATGCTCGCTCTGTGGTTCGCCGGCCTCGCCGACTCGGACGCGTTCCGCGACGTCGGCGCGAAGATCCGCGACAAGATCGAGGCCGCCGGTGTCACGACGCCCGCGGCGTTTCTCGCGGTCGCCGTCTTCTACTCGCTCGCCCACAGCGGTCTCGAAGAGTGGTACTGGCGCGGCTTCGTCTATCGAGAGGGGCGCCGCGTGCTCCCCGACGCGGTCGCGATCGCCGCGTCGAGCCTCGCCTTCACAGCGCACCACGTCTTGCTGCTCGATTCGTACATCGCATCGTTCCCGCTCGTCGTCGCGCTGTCGGCAGGAATCGCGGTCGGGGGCGCGTTCTGGGCTTGGCTCTACCGCCGCTCGGGTAGCCTCGTCGGCAGTTGGCTCGGGCACCTGCTCGTCGACGCCGCGATCATGACGATCGGCTACGACTTGCTGTTCGCCTGACGAGGTCCGGGCGTCACGGTCTCGAGCCGACCGGATCCAAACGCAACGAGCGAACGTCGGGACGCAAATCGAACGTCACGATCCAATCGCGCAGGAACGCCCCGCCGAGCGTCGTGGCACGCCCGAACACGACGCGTGGATCGTCGATCGCGTACTCGCCGAAGCGCAGCGTGCCGTCGACGCGCGCTTCGCGCATGGCAAAGCCAGGAACCGCGGATCCGCCCGCTTCGCGCGGACTCGGAGGCTCGAGAAAGTCGAGTCGTTCTTCTTCGGCGTCGGCGAGCACGAGGAACGCGGACGATCCGGTATCGACCACGGGGCTCAGCAGCCAAGCCTCGAGCGCCATCGTGACCGTCGGGCGCCCCGCCGTCGAGCTCACACGAAAGACGCGGCGACCGTCGGGCGACTCCCCTTGCGCACGGTCGATACGCAACCGGCCGCGACCGTAGTCGAACGTGAAGCGCCCACCGCGCAGCAACGAAGCGCCGATCACTCCGTCGATCGTCTCGCCGAGCGCCTCGGACCAGTCGTCGAGCGACCGTACGTGGGCGTCGAAGTCGACGAGCGTGGCGTTCTTGCCGAGTACGAGAACCGGTACGCGCACCATGGCCGGTGGCGCCTCGACCTCGCCGAGTCGCCTCGCCCGAGCACGCAGCGACGCGTCGCTCGCCACCTCGCGCGAAACGACCGCGACGCTCGATCCCGTGTCGACGACGAATCGGAACGGCCCCGCCGAACCGACATGAGCCTCGACCACGGGCACGTGGTGCACGAGTCGCATCTCGATCTCGGCCGCGTCGCCGTCGAGCCGCAGCGACGAGGGGCTCTTTCGAATCACGGGTTCGCGCAGTACGCACGCACCGAGCACCGCCGCGAGCGACGTGACGACGAAGAATCGGATCCCGATCACGTTCCGGTTCATGGGTTTCGGTCCTCGATCGAACGGTATCATTTCCGATACAATGCCGCGTCGGGGGCCCGGGTCCGATGCAAATGTCACAGGAGATCCGATGCTACGACGATGCGTGCTGATCACCACCCTCTCGATCGCCGGCCTCGCCCCGCCTGGCGCGGCCCGAGCCGAAGATTCCGTCTACGTCCGTGACGTCGCGTTCGCGCTCGACGAGCTCGAGAAGCGATGCGGTCACTTCTTCGAGCTCAAGTCGATCGACTGGCGTCGCGTGCGCGCCGAGTTCACGAAGGAAGCTCGCGAGGTCCGTGACGACTCCGAGCACCTGTGGCTCTTGATCCGACTGACGGCTCGTCTACGCGACGGCCACGCGCGCGTCGTCCCGCTCGAGCGCGGCAAGTCGGTGGGGCTTCCCGAGAGCGTCGACAGCGCCGAGCGCGTCGGTCCCGGCATGGCGTGGTGCGAGATCGGGAAGCGCGTTTACGTGAAGCACGCGTGGTCGAGCGCCCAGCGTGCGGGAGTCGAGGTCGGCTCGCAAGTCGTCGCCGTCGACGACGTCCCGGTCGACAAATGGCTCGACGGACGCGTCGAGGAGTTGCGCGACTCGATCGGCTTCTCGACCGATCACCACGCGCGCACCTACGCGATGCACGGCGGCCTCGCCATGCCCGGTGGCTCCACGCTGAAGCTCGAGCTCCGGCTTCCCCGCGGTAAGCGCTCCAAGAAGACGATCACCTACTCGGGCAACGCCTCGGGCCGACATCAAGGTCCGATCGCGTTTCCCGAAGGCATCGAAGGCGACGGGGACGTCAGCTACGGCAAGACCGCGCGAGGCTTCGGCTACGTGCACCTGCGCAAATGCCCGCGCGACCTCCCGGAGCGCATGGACCGCGCGCTCGCCGCGATCGGAAACGTGCCCGGACTCGTGCTCGACTTCCGCGGCAACTCGGGCGGGGCCTTCGACCACGACGGGCTCCTCGGTCGATTCATCCCGAAAGACCGAGAGATCGCGTTCGCCAAGCGCGTCGCGAGCGCGGGCCCCGAACCGTACGGCGGTCCGATCGTCGTCATCGTCGACAGCCTCGTCGTGAGCGCGGGCGAAACCGGAAGCGGCATGTTCAAGGAAGACGGCCGCGCGTACATGATCGGCGAAGGGCCGACCGCGGGCATGTCGTCCCAGAAGACGACCGTCGAGCTGCCGTCGGGGCTCTTCGGTCTGTACGTATCGATCGGCTCGAACAAGGGACGATTCAACGAAGGCCGCGGCATCGAAGGGATCGGCGTCCCTCCGCACGAGACGATCGCCTACGACCCGAAGGATCTCGCGAAGGGAGTCGACACGCTCATCGAAGCGGCCGAGAAACGACTCCTGCGCTTCCCGCAGAAGAACGTCCCCTACGATCCCGACGACTTCGACTGGAAGAAACCTCGCTGATCGAACGGCCGAGTTCCAGCCGGTCTCGTTCCGACAGATCTAGAACCAGACCTCCATGATCGGCAGCCCGTCGTCGGCCTGAGAGGCGACATAGATGAGCCCGTCCTTCGCCGTGACATCGTAGATCAAGCTCGTGTCACCGACGCCCTTCCACAACAGTGAAAGCTCCGGAGCCATCGACACGTTTACGGCTGCCATCAGTCCTCTTCCGCTCGGCAACCGGTAAGTCAAGATCGCGATCGATCCCGCGTCGTTGTAGAGCTCGACGCCCTCCACCCGCACTCCCTCCCTCGCATTCGTGCTGACAACTCGAGGATTCTCCCGATCCTGGATGTCGATCACACGGAACCCGTCCAGGTCGTTCGCCGAGAACAAGAATCTCTCGTCTCGGCTGAGCACGAGATCGTAGTTGCCGCTCGGACGAACGAGCGTGTTGCCGAGATCGTAGCGACCGAGGAAGACCGGCGCGGTCTTGTCATCGACGCGGTACACGTTGAGTTTCATGACATCGTCGACGCTGCTCCGCGCACCGCCGTCGAGTTGATACGCATACGAACCGTCCGACGTGACGACCACATCGCGGCCGTCTCGGTCGTTGCCCAGGATGCTTCCCGTGAGACTCAACGAGCCGCTCGTCGTGTCGTAGATTCTCAGCCCCCCGCTGGATCCGCCTGAATTGTGTTCGCTCTCGAACACGAACTTCTGTCCACTCTCTTCGTGACCGTGCAACCCCGTGAAGTGATAGTGCGTCCCGACCGAGCTCACCGTCGTCATGGAGCAAGGGCTCGTCGTCACATCGATCATGTTCAATCCGCCCGATCGATGCGCGGTGAACAGATACCCGTCGAAGTATAGAGCATCTTGAAACTGATCTCCGAATGGGGGGTTGAACGGTACACCGCAGCTCACGGGGTTCGCGGGATCCGAGATGTCGACGCCAACCTGTCTTCCGTTGTCGAAGAGCGAGCAGAACGCGTATCGTGTCCCACCGATCTCGGCGACTTCCACGCCGCGGCAGGTACCGGACGTGTTGTCGAGCGCGACCGTGGCGATCCTCATCGGCTGTCCGAAGCAAGCTGCGCTGAACAACAGCCCCGAGAGCACCGCCGTGGTGTATGGCACCTTCGAAACCATGAGATTCTCCTCCAATCGTTTCCAGCGAATGTGTCTTCGGGAACGTCGACGATCCGTCGTTGGAGTATCGCCGATCAGATCGCAAAATCGCAACTATTGGAGTTCTTCGAGCAGTCCCGGCCGCACCGTCACCTTCGATTCGTTGCGGATCGTGACCGAGCCCGGCTTGGCGCCGCGCGGCTTCTTCACGTCGCGCACCCGGCACCAGTTCACGGCGACCTTGCCGCCGTTGCGCATCTTCGAGTACCACGCGGCGACGCTCGCGGCCTCTTTGATCGACGCTTTGTCGGGCTTCGTCCCCGATTCGCCGCAGCGCAACACGACGTGACTCCCCGGCGATCCGCTCACGTGCAGCCACACGTCGCTCGGATGCCCGATGCGTGTCGACAACTCGTCGTTGCTCGCGTCGTCTTGTCCGACGAGGATCTCGAACCCCGCCGAGCTCATGAATCGTTTCAGCTTGGCCATGGGCGCCATCGTAGAATGCGAGGTGCGCGGCGTCATGCAGGTGGTTCGAGTGCCGGTGCCGCTCCGG
>JAUIME010000272.1 GCA_030433195.1 bacterium | reverse complement strand
CGCGATTCCCCCGCCCTCGCCGCAGCTCTCGACGGTGACGTCGATGCCCTCCTCGCGACCGGCTCGAAGGGAATCGTCGAGGTGATCATGGCGTCGCACGCCGGCATGACGACCGACGAGTTCGACGCGGCCGTCCGCGATTGGACGCGAACCGCGCGACACCCGCGCTTCCAACGCCCCTACGTCGAACTCACCTATCGACCGATGGTCGAGGTGCTCGAATACCTGCGCGCTAACGGTTTTCAAACATGGATCGTCTCGGGCGGCGGCATCGATCTGTTGCGCGTCGTGTCAGAGGATCTGTACGGCATTCCGCCCGAACAAGTCGTCGGCAGTACGATCGAGACGAAGTTCGAGATGCGCGGCAACACGCCGACGCTCGTCCGCTTGCCCGAGATCGACTTCGTCGACGACAAGGAAGGCAAGCCCGTCGCGATCCACCGTCACATCGGACGTCGACCCATCGCCGCATTCGGTAACTCCGACGGGGATCACCAGATGCTGCAATGGACGGCCGCGGGCGACGGCGCGCGGCTCTGCGTCCTCGTACACCACACGGACGCGGAACGCGAAGCCGCTTACGACCGCGAATCCCACATCGGCAAGCTCGACGCCGCCCTCGATGACGCCGAAACGCACGGATGGACCGTCATCGACATGAAGAACGACTGGCGCCGAATGTTCCGGTAGCAGCTCGCGCGTCGAGAGTCGTCGCGAGTTCCTACCGATCGAAATCAGCAAACTCCCCGGTTCATCGTAGGTCCCCTTTCGGGTAGGCTCGCTGGGAGGCTCCCACGATGAACGACGACGACGACATCGAAACTCGACTCGACGCGCTTCGCGACGGAAGCGATGCGGACAAGGCAGCATTCCTCGAAAGCCTCTACGCAGATCTGCGTCGGCGGGCCGACGGGCTCATGCGCAAGGAACGAGGGCACCACACGCTCCAGCCGACGGCCCTCGTACACGAGGCGTGGATGCGGCTGTCGGACGATCGGCGCGACTTCGACAACCGCGCGCACTTCTTCGGTGCCGCGGCCGAGGCGATGCGGCGTATCCTCGTCGACCGTGCACGCCGTCGCGCGGCCGAGAAGCGCGGCGGCGACCGGGTCCGCGTCACGTTCCACGATCTCGCGGTCGAGTCGGCCGAATCGTCACTCGACCTGTTGGCGCTCGACGACGCCCTGTCCGCGCTCGACCGCTTCGACAAGCGCCTCAGCGAGATGGTGAAGCTGCGATTCTTCGTCGGCCTCAGTGTCGAAGAGACCGCGGAGGTGCTCGACAAGTCACGCGCAACTGTCGTGCGAGACTGGACCTATGCACGAGCCTGGCTCGAGGTCCGACTCGCCGACGCCAAGGAGAGCGAGAAAAAGCGAGAAAACCGCGACGAATCGTGAGCACGACCTCGACCCGTTTGCGCCACGTCGGGTGAACCACGAGCGCACCGGGCGCTCGTTCGATTTGCCTGGCGGACCTGACGGCCGCCGTGAGAACGATGGAGGTCGTGATCATGCTCATTCTCGCTGAATACATCTGGCTCGACGGTGGAAGCCCGACTCAGAAGCCTCGCTCGAAGACCCGTGTCCTCGACGTCGCCGACCCGAAGGCCCTCACTCTCGACTCGTTCCCCGAATGGAGCTACGACGGCTCCTCGACGAACCAGGCCGAAGGCGGCGACTCGGACCTGATCCTGCGGCCGGTCAACTTCGTGAAGGACCCGCTGCGCGGCGAGAACGACGTCCTCGTCATGTGCGAGGTGTTCGACGCCGAAGGACGCCCGCACTCGACGAACCTGCGATCCGTCCTGCGCGAAGTCATGGACGCCGGCGGCGATGCCGAGCAGCCGTGGATCGGCTTCGAACAGGAATACACCCTGTTCCAGAACGGTCGCCCGCTCGGCTTCCCCGAAGGCGGGTATCCGGCACCGCAGGGTCCGTTCTATTGCGGCGTGGGTGCGCAGAACGCATACGGCCGCGACATCGTCGAAGCGCACACGAGAGCCTGCATCGATGCCGGACTGATGATCTACGGCATCAACGCCGAAGTCATGCCGGGCCAGTGGGAATTCCAGATCGGCTACCGCGGCCTCGAAGCCGAGAGCGCCGACCCGCTGAACGTTTCGGACCACCTCTGGATCGGCCGCTGGCTGCTCATGCGCATCGCCGAGAACTACGGTGTGATGCCGTCGTTCGATCCGAAGCCGATGCGCGGCGACTGGAACGGCGCCGGAAACCACACGAACTTCTCCACCCGAGCCATGCGTGAAGCCGGCGGCATCGCCGAGATCGACAAGGCCGTCGAACGACTCGCCGCTTCGCACGATCTCCACATCGCCAACTACGGCGAAGGCCTCGCGGATCGCCTCACGGGTCTGCACGAGACCTGCTCGATCCACGAGTTCAAGAACGGCATCGCCGACCGCGGAGCTTCGATCCGCGTGCCACGGCCGGTCGCCGCGAAGGGCTACGGCTACTTCGAGGACCGACGCCCGGGTGCGAACTGCGATCCGTACCTCGTGTCGGCGCTGCTGCTCTCGACCGTGTGCGGCATCGCCAACGAGCGCCTCGGCAGCACGGATCGCATCCGCACGGCTGCATGATCGAGCGCACTCCTCACACCACCGGCCGCCGCGCCATCCCGCGGCGGCCGGATCCTACGAAACAGAGACTCGCCCTGCGGTGACGAGCCCGACCTCCGCGCTCGTTGCCGTGGGGTGGGCGCATCGACTCGGAGCCTCGAGAACCATGAACCCTGGTGATACCGCTTGGGTCCTCGGCTGCACCGCCCTGGTCCTCCTCATGACCCCCGGCTTGGCGTTCTTCTACGGAGGGCTCGTCCGCGAACGCCACGTCATCAACACGATCCAGATGAGCTTCATCGCGCTCGCGGTCGGCGCGCTCGTCTGGGCGATCCTCGGCTACTCTCTCGCGTTCGCGTCGGGTTCGTCCTGGATCGGCGGACTCGGCTACGCCTTCCTCGCGGGCGTCGGCACGGCACCCAATCCCGACTACGGCGCGACCGTACCGCACGCCGCGTTCATGTCGTTCCAGATGATGTTCGCGATCATCACCCCCGCTCTCATCTCGGGCGCGCTCGTCGGACGCATGAAGTTCACGACCTATGTGGCGTTCATCGCGGCGTGGAGTCTCTTGGTCTACGCACCGCTGGCGCACTGGGTCTGGGGACCCGGCGGCTGGATCGCCGAGCTCGGCGCCCTCGACTTCGCGGGCGGAACCGTGGTGCACGTGAGCTCCGGTGTGTCCGCGCTCGTCGCGGCTTGGATCCTCGGACCGCGCGTGCTTCCGAACGATCGCTCCGATCGAAAGCCCAAGGGAACCGAGACTCCCCACAACATTCCTTTCGTGGTGCTCGGCGCGGCCCTCTTGTGGTTCGGCTGGTTCGGGTTCAACGCGGGGTCGTCGCTTGCGGCCGACGGAATCGCCGCCGTGGCACTGACCACGACGATGCTTGCGGGCGCCGCCTCGACCGTGACCTGGATGCTGATCGAGCTCGTGCGGAAAGGAGTTCCGACCGCGACCGGCTGCTCGATCGCCGCCGTCGTCGGGCTCGTGGCGGTCACTCCGGCCGCCGGATTCGTGTCGCCGATGTCCGCGATCGCCATCGGGGCGATCGCCAGCACGGTGTGTTACGCTGCGGTCCAGATCAGCGCACGATGGCACCTCGACGACACGCTCGACGTCTTCGCGTGCCACGGAATCGGCGGGATCGTCGGTGCGCTCCTGACGGGGGTCTTCGCCTCGACGGCGATCCACCCGGGCGGGGCCGACGGCCTGCTGCGAGGCAATGCGGCGCTCGTCGGCGTCCAGCTCGTCGCCGTCCTCGGCGCGGCGGCGTTCGCGGCTGCCGGGACGGCCGTTATCCTCGTCGCGCTGCGATCGCTCATGGGACTGCGGACATCGGTCGATACCGAATCCCGGGGCACCACGGCGGCCGAACATTCCGAGGCCCCGTACGTTCTCGTGCGCATGACGGTCGCCCGCGAGAACGGGCACGACAACGGGCTCGAGCGAACGAACGGCTCGCCCGCCAAGACGACGACTCTCCTGAGATCGGAGCCGATACGATGACGACGCGAAGCCCGAAGAACGGGCGTGCGAGCAAGAGCGATCCCTCGAACGCGACGAAGAACCGTCGCGCCCGAGCGAACGCCGAATCCGCGATGGAGACGATCGCCGCGTCGAACGACGACGCGACGAACGCGTCCCGCTTGCGCGCGATGTTCGAGGCGCTGCGCCGTGGCGCCGGCACCGACCATGTCGGGGCCGACGCTCTGCGCGCCGCGATCGGCCGCGCCGGACTGCGGTTCGACGACGCGCGTCTCATCGAGACGGTCCGTGCGCTAGACGAGCTCGAACGCGAGAAGACCGCCCCCGCGGCGCAGCTCGACTTCGAGGGCTTCGCACGCGTCGTCAAGCCGAGCGCGTTGCTCATCGAACAGGCCTTGCGGCAAGACCTCGTCATCCCCGAGTTCGACGACTTCTGCGACGCGATCGAAGGACTCTACGGCAAAGCGCACGAAGACCGCTCGGGCGCGGTTGCCGATTACATCCCGCAGCTCGGCCGCGTCGACCCCGAGCAGTTCGGCGTCGGGCTGTGCACGATCGACGGGCAACGTTTCGCCCTCGGCGAATCCAACGTCGACTTCTGCCTGCAGTCGGTCTGCAAGCCGATCAACTACATGCTCGCCCTCGAGGAGCACGGCGAAGACGTCGTCCATCAGCACATCGGATGCGAGCCGAGCGGACAGCGCTTCAACGAGCTGACGCTCAACGAGCGCGGGCGCCCGCACAATCCGATGATCAACGCCGGCGCGATCATGAGCTGTTCGCTGATCAAGCCCGAGTTTCCGATCGCCGATCGCTTCGACTACGTCACGAACATGTGGCGCGACCTCGCGGGCGGCCGCAAGCCGGGTTTCAGCAATGCGACGTACCTGTCGGAACGCCAGACCGCCGACCGGAACTTCGCGCTCGGCCACTTCATGCGCGAGAACAAGGCGTTCCCCGAAGGCACCGACCTTCTCGAAACGCTCGAGTTCTACTTCCAATGCTGCTCGATCGAGACGACGGTCGAGTCGCTCTCGATCGTGGCCGCGACGCTCGCCAACGGCGGGATCTGCCCGACGACCGGGCGGCGCGTCCTGCGCCATGGCACCGTCCAGCACTGCTTGTCGCTCATGTACTCGTGCGGTCTCTACGACTTCTCGGGCGAATGGGCGTTCCGCATCGGGTTGCCCGCCAAGAGCGGCGTTTCCGGGGCGATCCTCATCGTCGTTCCGAACGTTCTCGGCATCTGCACGTGGTCGCCCCGATTGGATCCGCTCGGCAACAGCGTCCGTGGGATCTCGTTCTGCCGCGAGCTCGTCGAGCGATTCAACTTCCACAACTACGACAACCTCGCCGGCGGCGAGCCCGACAAGCGCGACCCGCGAACGCGACCCAGCGACACCCGCCATCAGAACGTGGTCGACCTCTGCTGGGCCGCGAGCGAAGGCGACTTGAGTGGCCTGCGGCGCCTCGTCCTCAAGGGTGCCGAGATCGACGCCGCCGACTACGACGGACGCACGGCGCTCCACTTGGCCGCATCCGAGGGTCACGAACGCGTCGTCGCCTACTTCATCGAACAAGGCGTGCAACTCAGCCCTGTCGATCGTTGGGGCGGAACGCCGCTCGACGACGCCGAACGAGGAAGCCATACGCGCGTCGCCGCGCTCCTCGAGAAGAACGGCGCCGTCCGCGGGTCGACGTCCGGCTGATCGCCGCACCGTCCGCGAAACGACGCGCGCTACCGAACCTCCATCCACGAGCCCGTCGCAGGGTGATTCACGCCATGCGGCGGGCTTCTTTTGCTCGACCGCGGCCACACGCTCGTCGCGACCGACGATTGCGCTCGTCTACTCGACCTTTCGGCGGCACTCGGCTTCGAGAGCGGGCACGCGCTTCGAACTGCGCAGCGGCTCTTCGACCTTCGCGAAGGACTCGAGCGCCTCGTCGTACCTCTCGAGACGCCGCAGCGAATCCCCGACGTAGTACCCGATGCTGCTGCGCTCGGATACATCCGACGTCGGCAGCATCGCCGTGAGTCGATCGATCGCGAGCTCGTACTCGCCGAGGCGATAGTGCGCCAAACCGCCGAGCCGGAGCGCGTCGCGGTGATCGTCGTCGAGCGCCAAGATCCGGGACGCGAGGTCGGCCACCTCGCGATGCTCGTCTCGGAAGCTCCGAAGCCGGATCAGATTGCCGAGGGCGTCCATGTACTCGGGATCGAGATCGAGTGCCTGTTCGAAGAACGCGACCGACGCATCTCGGTCATTCTCCTCGAAAGCGATCATGGCCAGTCCGTACGGCCCCTCGGGATGAGTCGGGATGCGCTTGCGATAGCGTTCGAACGCGCTACGCGAGAGATCGAGGTACGCATCGCGGTTCGGACCCTGGCGATCGACCGACGCTTCCTTGAGCGCCTCGCGTCCGAGCATCCGCATCGCCTCCCCGTTCGCCGGATTCTTGCGCAGCACGTCTTCGAGAATCCGAAAAGCCTGCATGGGATCCCGCGCCGGCCCGGCCACCAGATAACCGCGGGCCCGGTTGAGTTTCTCCCAAACGTCGACCATGTCCTTCGGATCGGGAAGCTCTTCGCCTTCGATCACGGCGCTTCCCTCGGCCATGTATCCGAGTGATCGCAGCGCCTCCTGTTGCGCCGCATCGACGGGGACCGAGTCCGCCGCCCCCGACGCCTGCGCCACGTACGTCGCGAGATCGTCCTTCAACCGACTCGCGAGACCGGCCGCATCCTCACCGACGCTTCCGACGGCGGCGGCGTACTCGAGGTCTCCGTTCTCGTCGAGCGTGACGGCCGCGGCGATCGAGGTCGGCGTGAGGTAGTCGGACGCGCTGGGCGCCTGTCCGAGCGGG
>JAUIME010000271.1 GCA_030433195.1 bacterium | reverse complement strand
CGCGGCGCGCTTGAAGAGAGGCGAGTCGGTGAGGCGGTAGATTTCGACCACGGCGAGCGTCGCGATCGCGTGGTTGTAGGTGAAGTTCTGCGCGACGCGCGCGCCGAAGCACCCTTCTTGGTCCTGTTGACGCCGCAGCCACATCGTCGCGAGCTTCACGTTCTCTCGATAGTCGCCGACCTCATGCGTGTGCCCGTCGCCGAGGAACGCGAGCAGCGCGAGGCCGGTCACGCCGACGTCGTACAGCGGATAGCCGCCGCCCGTACACTCGCTATCCTCCGTGCAATTCTCGTGGAAAGCATCGACGTCCCAGTGCCCATCCGGATGCTGATGCTCCGCAAGCCACGCGAGCGCGCTCTCGATCGCGGCCGCGTTGTCGCCTTCGCGTGCGACTCGAGGCGTCGGCGGCGCAGGATCTCTCGCATCGGAAAGCCCCGCTGGATCGACCTCCTCGGTTCGCTCGCCTCGTACCAGCCCGCCGACTCGAAGCGTCGTGACTCCCTCCCGAGCGAGCATGTCGACGACTTCGACGAACGCGCCGTAGGGGAGATCCGCATTCGCATCGATGACACAGGTACGGATCCGGTACGCGTTCGCCTCCCGCAATCCCCGCCGAACATTGTCCTCGATTCCGCGCCCGAAATACCGTGCAGGCGGCTCCCCCATCGGTCCCCCCTGCGAGACCGACTGGACGACGAATTCATCACCGACTCGTAGGATCCCTGAGAATTGCCCGGGTCGACCCTTCCCCGAAGCGATCACGCGAACGGCCTCTCCGCTGCTCACGAGCGCCTTCGAATCGGCGGCGCCGAGATGCACCAGCAGACTCGACTCGTCTCCCGCTCGAGACGCGACGATCATCCGCACACCCGGCACGCCGTGCCGCTCACACGCTTCGAACATCTCGTTCACGCGCCCGAAGGTCGCGCGCGCATCACAGCGCAATTCGACGGGACACGGATCGGTCCCCGCAGCGCGCCGATACCGGAAGGCCAGCCGCGACAGGATCTCCACGGCGCCGCCCGACTGCGATCCCCAGGTCAAGCGCGCGTCGCCGTCCACTCCCATCTCGATCGCCACCGTCTCGACGAGTGGCAACTCGATCTCGGAGTTGTCATCGGCACCCGCCTCGGAAGCCGGTTCTGACACGGGAACCGGGGCCGCGTAGATCGCGCCGAACCCGCATCCCAGCACCGCGAATCCCAGGGCGGCCCCGAGCCACGAGGCCCTCCGCGCCACACCCTCCGTTCGCCCACGCGTGCCGCGATCCACCCTCGTCGAGCTGTTCATGATTCTCCTCCAGGGTTCGGGACATCGGTTACCGTTCCGGAGGTGCAACGTCCGCGGATCGCGGCGGTTCGAAAAAAGTCCGGTTCGAGGCACGTTCTTTCTGCAGAACGCCCGAATCGGGGGTGCCTGAATCGGGGGTGCCTGGACTCCGGCGGCATGGGGCATCGCGCGGTGGGACGCATCCCGAGTCTTCGCGTCGAGTCTTCGCGTCGGGCGGGCCGACTTACGACGCTTCGGGGATTCCGTCGAAGAACTCGACCGCGCCCGTCTCGAGCGAGTACTCAGCCCCCACGACGAGGAGCGCGTCGTCCCGGATGAGGTCCTCGAGCAAGCGCGACCCGTGACGGAGGTGGTCCGCGGAGGAGCGGATGTTCGCGCGCACGGCGCGCTCCACGAGCGACGCCTCGTCGGATCCGTCGTCGGACTCGACGAGTTCTTCGACCGCCGGCCGGATGCGATCGACGATCGCTTGCAGGTTCGGGGATCGACTGTCGCTCGGTCGCGCGAGCTCGTCGAGCGTCGCGACGACCGCGCCGCATTGCGAGTGACCGAGCACGACTACGAGCCGGGTTCCGAAGACATCGGCCGCAAACTCGACGCTGCCGACCTGCGATGGCGCCACGACGTTCCCGGCGACGCGGATCACGAAGAGGTCGCCGAGCCCCTGATCGAAGACGATCTCGGCCGGCACACGAGAATCCGAACATCCGAGTATGATCGCGAACGGGGCCTGACCGTCGAGCAACTCTTCACGCCGATCAGCCCGCGCCGATGCGACGCTGCCGTGGCGATCTTGAACGAAGCGAGCGTTTCCCTCGCGGAGGCGGTCGAGCGCCTCGAGAGCGGGTATCACCATCCGCGTCCCCCCACCTTGCTCTTGACGCCGGGTCGCGGCGCTTCGCCGATGCCGGGAGTCGACGACGTGCCGGCGTCACCTTCGAGCGCACGCACCACGCGCCGCACGCGCGACAGCGCGATGTTCGACTCGCGCCGGCGACGCGCGATCCGCTCGCGCGCCCACAGATCGAGCAGACCGATGTCGATGAAGTCGATGAGAATCTCTCCCGGGCCGATCTTCAGATCCAGTGCCGCGCGGTGATCTCGACCGAGCGCCTCGAGTCGCTCGCGGAACTTCGCGAGCTCTCGCGACGCCGCCTTCGCCTCGCCGCGAGCGCGGAACACCCAAAGGTACTTCGGAAACTCGAGGTAGAACGAACCGAGCCAGTAGTCGGTATTCGCGTAGCTGTGTGCCTTCTCGAGCGCCTGGACACAACGTTGCAGCCGCCTCATCGCGCTTCGGCCCGCATCGACTGCGAGTCGGAGCGCCGTGTCGTCCTCAGACATCGATTCCTTCCTCTCGTACGCTCGTCAACGAAATCCCCGCGGGCTCTTGTCGAAAGCGCCGCGATACTGTATCAGACTTCTCGAATCGTCGTCGCCCCCACGAGGGGCGTCGCAGCGGGCGAGCGTCTCGACCGCGCGGCCATCCCGGACGACCCTTCGGACCACGGACCGACCCGTTTCGACCGGCGCGCTCTCCCGCCTGTACGAAGCTCCCGGCCCGACTCGGAACCGCCATGGATCGAAAGCTCCTGTTCGAGATCGCGTCGCAGCCGAACGACGTCACCTGCGGCCCGACGTGCCTCCAGGCCGTGTACCGCTACCACGGCTTCGAAATCCCCCTCGAGCAACTGATCGCGCGAATCCCGATGCTCGAAGGCGGTGGCACGCTCGGCGTCACCCTCGGACTCGATGCGCTCGCGAATGGCTTTCGAGCGACGCTCTACACCTACAACCTGCTTCTATTCGACCCGACCTGGGCCGATCTACCGCCGACCGAACTGCGCGAGCGCATGATCGCCCAAGCCGAAGCGAAGAAGAATCCCAAGCTCCGCGCGGCGACGCGACACTACGTCGACTTTCTCGAGAAGGGCGGGCGAGTCGTCTTCGAGGACCTCTCGCCGCAGCTCATTCGCGGGTTCCTCGACCGCTCGCTGCCCGTCCTCACGGGACTCTCGGCCACGTATCTCTACCGTACCGCGCGCGAATACGGTCCCGAGGACGACTTCGACGACATCCGCGGCGAGCCCTCGGGGCACTTCGTCGTGTTGTGCGGCTACGACCTCGCGTCCGAGCGTGTCCTCGTCGCCGATCCGCACGGGCCGAATCCCATCTCGGACGAGCGGATCTACGACGTCCCCCTCGACCGCGTCGTCGCGGCGATCCTCCTCGGGATCATCACGTACGACGCGAACCTGCTCATCTTGGAGCCCGATCCCGACCGATGATCGCCCTGCTCGTCGTCGACGCGAACGCCCCCTGGCCCCGTGAGGTGCCGGGCGTGGCCGTCGTCTCGGCCCGCGACTACCTCACCGAAGCGGAGTACGCGACGCCGCGAAAGTACGCCGTCTTCAACTTCTGCCGGTCGTATCGCTATCAGAGCGTCGGCTACTACGTCTCGCTGCTCGCCGCCGCGCGCCAACACCGCGCGATGCCCTCGGTCGGGACCATGCAAGATCTGCGTCAGCCCTCCGTGGTCCGCATCTTGTCCTCCGATCTCGACGCGCTGCTCCAGAAGGCGCTCGCGACCCTGCGCTCGGACGAGTTCACGCTCAGCGTCTACTTCGGGCGAAACCTGGCGAAGAAGTACGAACGCATCGCGCGCACGCTGTTCGGGCTGTTCCCGGCTCCGCTCTTGCGCGCCAAGTTCCAGCGCGAAGACGGCCGCTGGCGGCTCACGTCGCTGCGTCCGATCGGTACGCGGGAGATTCCCGACAGCCATCGCGCATTCGTGCTGGAGAGCGCCGCGAAGCACTTCGAGGGACGGCCGCCGGTCAAGCGTCGCCGACGTCGCCCCTACGATCTCGCGATCCTCGTGAACCCCGACGAAGCCGAGCCGCCGTCGGACGAGAAGGCGCTCGGTCGATTCGAGCGCGCCGCGCACTCGGTCGGCTTCGAGACCGAACGCCTACGACCCGGCGACCTCGGACACGTCGGCGAGTTCGATGCGCTCTTCATCCGCGAGACGACGCGCGTCAATCATCACACGTATCGATTCGCGCGGCGCGCTGCCGCGGAGGGCCTCGTCGTGATCGACGATCCCGATTCGATCGTGCGCGCGGCGAACAAGGTGTTCCTCGCCGAGGCGCTCCGCCGTGTGGGCGTCGCCGCTCCCGAGACCGTCGTCGTTCACCGCGACAACCTCGACGAAGCGTGCCGTCAGCTCGGGTTCCCGTGCATTCTGAAGCTCCCGGACAGCGCCTTCTCGATGGGCGTCGTGCGATGCGACGACGAAGAGGCGTTCCGCGCGAGGGCGAACGAATTCCTCGAAGAGTCCGAACTCCTCGTGGCGCAGGAATTCCTGCCTACCGACTTCGATTGGCGCGTCGGCGTCCTCGACGGGAAGGTCCTCTACGTATCGCGCTACTACATGGCGCGGTCGCACTGGCAGATCATCAGCCGCGACGCGACGGGCCGCGTTTCGCGCTACGGGCGAGCCGACTGCCCCGCGCTCGAAGACGTTCCGAAAAGCGTGCTGCGCGCGGCGCTTCGCGCGGCGGCGACGATCGGCGACGGACTCTACGGCGTCGACCTCAAGCAGAAGGGTCGGCGTACCGTCGTGATCGAAGTCAACGACAACCCCTCGATCGATGCGGGATTCGAAGACAAGCGGCTTGGCACGGAGCTGTACCGTCGAGTCATGCAGGTGCTCTTCGACCGAGTCGACCGCCACAAGAAAGAGGCCTACGCCCGATGAGCACGCCTCCCCTGGGACTCTTCGCGGCGACGGGCATCGAGCTCGAGTACATGCTCGTCGATCGCGAGTCGCTGGCGGTTCGCCCCGAAGTCGACCGACTCTTGCGCGCGGAAGCCGGCTCGACTGTTGCCGACGTCGAGTTCGCCGACGTGTGCTGGTCGAACGAACTCGTGCTCCACGTCGTCGAGCTCAAGACGAACGGGCCGACGCCGACGCTCGCCGGCACGGCCGGCGCCTTCCAGGAACACGTCCGCAAACTCGACGCGCTCGCGTGCGGATTCGGCGCGCGCCTCATGCCGACCGCGATGCACCCGTTCATGGACCCGCTGACCGAGACGCGGCTCTGGCCGCACGAATCGAGTCCCGTCTACGAGGCCTACGACCGCATCTTCGGCTGTCGCGGTCACGGATGGTCGAACCTCCAGAGCATGCATGTGAACCTGCCGTTCGCGAACGACGACGAGTTCGGTCGGCTGCACGCGGCGATCCGGCTCGTGCTGCCGCTGCTGCCCGCGCTCGCCGCGAGCTCGCCGATCGCCGACGGACGTGTCACGCAAACGCTCGATACGCGGCTCGTGCATTACCGCACGAATTCGGCGAAGATCCCGTCGATCACGGGAGATGTCGTTCCCGAGCCCGTGTTCACCATGGACGACTACCGCAAGACGATCCTCGAACGAGCCTGGGCGGACATCGCTCCGCACGATCCCGATCACGTCCTGCGCGGCGAGTTCTTGAACTCGCGCGGCGCGATCGCGCGATTCGATCGCAACGCGTTCGAGATCCGCGTGATCGACGTGCAAGAGTGCCCCGCCGCCGACCTCGCCATCGCGTACGCCACGCGCGAAGTCTTGCGTGCGCTCGTCGACGAGCGGCTGGCGTCGTTCGAAGACCAGCGCGCGATCCCGACGGATCGGCTCGCCGCGGTGTTCAAAAGCGTGCTCGCGGAAGGGGATCGCACCGTGGTCACCGACCCCGCTTATCTGCGCTTGGTCGATGCCGACGCGGCGATCCCCGCCGGGGATCTTTGGCGGGCGCTACTCGAACGTGCCCTTCCCGAATCGGGGGCGGAGCTCACGGAGCATCGTCCGGCTCTCGACCACATCCTCGATCGCGGCTGCCTCGCGCGACGCATCGTGGCCGCGCTCGGTTCGAGTCCGGAACCGGACGACATCCGGCGAGTCTACGCGAAGCTCTGCGACTCACTCGTCGAAGGAACGATGTTCCCGTGAGCGCCGCGATCGTCGTGAGCTGTGAACACGGCGGGAATCGCATTCCGAAGCGATTGAAGGCTCGATTCGACGGCAAAGAGCGTTGGCTCGACAGCCATCGTGGCTACGACCCCGGCGCACTGCGGATCGCACGCCGCCTCGCGAGCACGCTCGACGCGCCGCTGCACGTCAACACGATCTCGCGGCTCGTGGTCGAGCTCAACCGATCGGTCGGTCACCCCCGCCTGTTCTCGTCGATCACGCGCGAGCTCCCCGAAGACGATCGCGAGCGACTGCTCACGACGATCTACCGCCCCTACCGGACCGAGCTCGAACGCATCCTGCGCGACGCGATCCCACGCGACGGATGCGTGCTCCATCTCTCGTCGCACACGTTCACGCCCGTGTTCCACGGCGAGCGGCGCCGCGCCGACATCGGACTTCTGTACGACCCCGGCCGCCGACGCGAGCGCGCTCTCGCCGACCGGCTCGTGCGACATCTGCGCGAACACACGTCGTGGATCGTCCGCCGCAACTATCCGTATCTCGGGAAGGCCGACGGTCTGACGACGTCGTTGCGCCGGACGCTCCCCGCCTCCGGGTACCTCGGCTTCGAGTTGGAAGTGAACCAGCGTTTCGCCCGAGGCCGCGCCGAACAACTCTTGCCGATCGCCGACGCGATC
>JAUIME010000270.1 GCA_030433195.1 bacterium | reverse complement strand
GGGGTCCGTGGAAGTGAGGGGCGACTCGGCAGGAAAAAAACAAAGAACATTGGATAAAGAGAGGGCGGTTGGGGAGGGAAATTTTCTCTAAACCCAACGTTCTTTGTTTTGTTATTTTCCTGACTTCCGAAATCGCTGCCGAGCGAACGAATCATCGCAAGAGAGCCATCGCGCTTGAACCATAGCGCGCGAAGGTTAGCACGTTGCGAGTTCCCGATCACTCGGGTTGCCAAGCACGTGAGCTTTCGAGCCAGCTGCCTTCTGAGCGACCCGCCTTCTGGATCGCTTTGATCTCGGGTCGAGATGGAGATCCAGAAGCTGCATCCCACGTATCGGTAGTATCGCATCGATTCTCTCGACGCGCGACACCCGTTTTTGACAATCTGATCCTTCCGGGTCGCCGTCGATCTCGAGCGGCCTCGGTGTCGGATCCATGATGTCGATCTCGGGGAGCAAAACCCGTTCCCCGTGGACCTTCACGTGGCGCTGGCAGTATGCCCGGCTGCCCATGCCCGCTAAATAGTAAGCTCCAGCGAGTTTATCCTCAAGGGCAAATTCGAAAAAGCTGGGGGCGGGCGAAGCCGGGTGTTGCGGAGAATCGACGCGAGAATGCCACCGGCGCCCTTCCGAACCTCCCAAGCGATTGTCGGAAAGTCACTTACGGGCGCACGTCGAGATTTGTCGACAGTGCGTCGAGCTCGGTGAACAAAGCGGCGGCCCTACCGTGATTCAGGGCCGGAACCGACCCGGCCGGATCAGTCGAGGACGATCTCTTCGGTGCCGACGCGGCTCTCGGACACTTCGATCGTCCGGGCTCGCGTCCCGAAATCAGGATGCACGATCGAGACCTGATACTTGCCGTACGGGACCGAGTTGAAGCCGACGAACCCCGTCACGTCGGTTCGGTGCAGCCGATCGAGCGCCCGATCGAGCGCAGTACCCTGCCCCAGCTTCGCGACGAGCCGCAGCGACTTCGGATCGACGAACGTCTCGTCTCCCTGGAACTCGATGCGCGCGCCTTCGACCGGATCGCCGAACGCATCGACGACGCGGATGCGCAGCGTACCGCTCGCGACGAGCGTGAGGTCGACGACCGCTTCGTCACTTGCACCGAGGTAGATCCCCGGCGCCGCGGCCGTGGACAGGTTGTCGGCCGAGGCCGAAACCTCGTAGCGCCCGGGCATGAGCCCGGTCACGAGGTACGCACCGCTGCCGTCGGTCCGCACGGGCCCGACCACCGGTCGCGCCGAGTTGCTCTCGTCGAGCGAGCGCACGAACACGTCGGCGTTGCGGATCGGAGATCCGGTCTGCGTCTGCACGTGTCCCGCGATCGCGCCGCCGCTATCGACGAAGACCTCGAGGCCTTCGGTAATGATGCTCTCCCCGACGCTGACCGGCGCGACCGACGTCGGAACGAAACCGCGAGCGTCGACGAGGAGTTCGTAGTCGCCGGGCGCGACCGACTCGAGGTCGAACTTGCCCTTGCGCGACGAGAACGACTTGCGCAGGATCGGCGCCGAGCTCGCACCCACGGCCATGTCGAACAGACGCACCTCGAACGTGTCGGGAATCGTACCGACGGCCGCGAACACGACCATGCCGGAGATCCCGCCGTGCTGTTCGAGCGTGATCTGCAGATCGCCCGCCCCCGCTTCGATGCCCTTCAGATCCTTGCGCACGAAACCGGCGTGACTCGCGTAGAGGTCGTAGGTTCCACGCGAGAGCCCGTCGAGCACGAAGTCGCCCTCGGGGCCGGTGGTGACGGCGGCACTCGCACGCCCGCCCTTGCCCTTGCGCAGCATCACGGAGACGCGCGCGCCCGCGATCGGCTTGCCGCCCGTGTCGGAGACGACGCCCGTGAGTCGATGGCCCCGCGAGAGCACGATGTTGAGCGGCCCCACCTCCTCACCGTCGATCACGAGCACGTCGTTGATGAGCTCGTCGAGGAAGCCGTCGCCACGGATCTCGAGGATCTTCGTCCCCGGCTCGATCCCGCGGATTTCGAAGCGACCGTCGGATGCCGACGTTATTGAGTGCGTAGCCTGCGAGCGCGGACGCTGCAGGAACGGACTGTCCGGCCGCACCGCGGGGTTGTTCACGGATTGCACCGGTTGCTCGTGCAGGTTGATGCGCGCCCCGGCGAGCGGGCCGCCGTCTTCTTCCGTCACGACGCCGACGATACGGCCCCCGACCGGCAGCACGATCTCGATGTCGGTGAGGTTTTCGCCCGCGCGCACGACGATCGAATCGGAGAAGCCCGCGGTGTAGTCGGGATGCACGGCCTTCAGCCGCACGTCACCGCGCGCGTTCTCGAGCTGCGCTTCGAAGCGCCCGTCGCGGCCCGTGACCGCGAGACGCTCGGAGTTCTTCTTGAACAGGAACGCGTCTTCCTCCAGCAACACCTCGGCGCCGCCGATCGGCTGGCCGAGCATGTCGCGCACCGTTCCGGCGACCGTCGTCCAGCGCTTGAGCTCGATCGCGACGGCGGTCTCGGAGTTCGAGCGGCGCAGGTCGAGGTTCGTCCGTCCCGGAGCGTAGCCGGGCGCGCGCGCGCGGATCATCAGCTTGCCGCGGCCGACCCCGCGCAGCGAGAACATCCCGCGCTCGTCGGTCGTGAACGTGGCCTCTTGCTCGAAGATTCCGAAGCCGAACGAAATCGCCGCTCCGGGAATCGGATCGCCCGTCTCGGCGTCCGTCACCCATCCCGAAACCGTCAGGCCGGGCGTCAGGTCGACGTCGACGCTCGTGCCGGCGGACGGATGCACGAGGATCTCCTTGCGATCCTCGGACTGGAAACCGTCGAGCGTGAACCGCAGGTTCAACGGCCGCGGCGACGCGGCGCGGAACTCGTAGCGGCCTTCGGTGTCGGTGAGCACGACCTGGTTCTGGCGAAACGCCGCGAGGTCGCGATTCGTCGCGTGAACGAGCACGTCGGGGAGGAGTTGCCCCGTCGTCGCGTCGCGCACGACGCCCGCGAGCGGTGCCCCCTCTTCGAGCTCGAAGACGATCTGCTCGCCCGGAAACACGTGCGAGTTGGATTGCTGGACGAACGGCTCGATGTCGACGTAGAAGCCGTATCGATCCCGGTCGAGCCCTCGGAAGACGCAGAGCCCGCTCTCGTCGGTCTCTTGCTTCCCGAGCGCGACGAACGGCGGATTCCCCGCGTCGACCATGTGCACCGTGACCCCGGCGAGGGGCTTCTTCGCGGTATCGAGCACCTGGACGTGGATCGGCGCGTAGTTGCCCTCGGAGTCGAGCTGGGCTTGGCCCGTGATCGGCTCGGTCGTGCCCGTGGGCTTCGACGGGTCGGTCGCGGCCGGATCGTCCGATCGCGAGGCCGTCCGGCGCGGCTCGTCGCCGCCGGAGAACATGCGGTACGCTTCGGCACCGAGAAGGGCGAAACCGCCGATGATCGACGCCAGGATGAGGATCCCGAGGATCCCCAGACCGATCTTTTTCATGGAACTCATCCGAGTTGACTCCAGGAAGCGGGTGCACGAGGACGCGAACGCGGTCCCGCGAGACGCGGGGCCTGCCCATCAGATTTCGTCCGACGACGGTCTTGTTCTTTAACCCCGTGCGGGAGCGGGTGCCCCGCTGGCCGGCTCGGCGGCCGAGCGTATCGCGATCGCCGGGAGGCTTCCGACACGCGGAGCCCCCTGGAATCGGGCCGAGCCGAAGGATACGGTACCCCCTTCAACAGAGTCAGACGCCTGTCCGCCGGCAGTATTCCACGGACGCGGCGAAATCTCGCACGGGGGCGACGAGGACGCCGTCCCGAGGGGTGACACGACGAAACGGGGGCAACGTGACCGGTCTCGGGGACCTCCCGATCCTGGGAGCCGCGCGGCAACGACGCGCTTTGCGATTCGCGCTCGAGCAGCTCGCACACCTGCTCGAATCGACCGGGCGGCTCGTCGATTCGCTCGATCTCGTGGCGAGCCAGGGCGAGCACGAAGCCGTCGCCGAGACGCTGCGCGACGTGCACCGCCTCGTCGTCGCGGGCATGCCGTTCGCGAGCGCCCTCGCCCTCCACCCACGCACGTTCTCGGCCGAGCAACTGAAACTCGTCGAGGCGGGCGAGCAGAGCGGCGACCTGCCCGACGCGCTGCGGCGGATCGCGCAGCGCATGGAACGCGTCGAGATCCTGCGTCGCGAGTGGTGGAACGGCCTCGCCTACCCGGCGCTGCTCGTTCACGGCGTCGTGCTGATCTACCCCATCCGACACGTCGCCGAGCGCGATTGGAGCGGGTACGTGACGCGAGTCGTGTTCGGCCTCGCCATCCTCTGGGGCGGCATTCTCCTGCTCACACGCGGATTCGCGGCCCTCGATCGCCGTGGCGCGGTTACCCAGCTCCCGGTGATCGGCGGGATCCGCGGCGCCTACCACTCGGGCAACGCGTGCTGGACCATCGGAGCGCTCTACGAGTCGGGCGTCCCCATGCTGACGGCGGTCGAGAGCGCGCTGCCGGAGCGGCCCGGCGCGGAGCCGCCGGAGCTGAGTCGGGCCCGCCACGACCTGCGAGAAGGCGGGCCCTTCAGCGATTTCGTGGACCGCTGCGGGGTCTTCGCTCCCGAAACGCAGCGCGTCGTGAGGATCGCCGAGACCGCGGGCGACCTCGGGCGCGCCTTGCTCGGAGAGGGCGTCCGACTCGAGGAACTCGGGACGCACCGCCTGCGGCGTGCGATCCGCGTCGGCGGCAAGATGATCTACATCGGGGGCGTGGTTCTCGTCGCCATCGTCGTGCTGCGGTTTTGGGCGAGCTACTACGGCGCGCTCGTCGGCTACTGAGAGCCCTCTCGCCGCTTCTCGGCTTGCGCGCGCCAACGCACCTTCGCCTCGACGTAGAACGCGAGGATGAGCGCGAAGCTCGTGATCCAGATACCTAGCAGGATACGCAGCACGTTCGGATCCCATTCCCTGAGACGGCTCGAAACGCGGCGAGACGTTCCGGCCGCGGCAACGCTACCGGTTGTCGGCAGACCCCGTGCCGCTGATTGAGCCCGAATCGTCGCCACGGGTTTTCGCGGGGTCTCGCGGCACCGACTCACCGGCGGGCGCGAAGTACCCGAGCGCCTCGAGCCGACGACGCTCGGCTGCCGAGAGATCGCCGCTCGGCCGGGCCCGCGAGGCCGCGCGCTGCTCCGAGAGCCACGTCGCGAGGCGTTGCGCCATCGCCGCGGCCTCGGCGTCGGAATCGACCTCGAGGGGCCGCGTTTCGCCGGGATCCGAGGCGAGATCGAACCACACCACCCGGCCATCCTGCAAACGCCGGACGACCTTGCGATCGCCCGCGCGAATCGCCTTGTGGGGGATCTCCTGCAGCCCCGAATCGAGGAACAAGGGCTCGGTCGGCCGCGGGTCATCGAGCAGGCTCGGCGCCGCATCCGCGCCGCCGGACGCACCCGCGAGCTCGACGAAGGTCGCGTAGAGCGACGCGTTGCTGACGGCACGACGCTCGCGCCGCGGCTCGATCCCCGGACCGCACAGAAGGAGCGGTACGCGAACGAGTGACTCGTAGAGCGCATTGCGATGATCGAAGAACGGCTCGTGATCGGCGAGATTCTCGCCGTGGTCGGCCGTGAACGCCACGACGAGCCGCTCGGGGCCGACGCGGCCTTCGACCGCGCGAACGAGACGCCCGATCTCGGCGTCGGCATCGGCGACCTCCGCCGCGTAGAGCGCCGGCAAGACCGTCTCGAAGCCGCCCTCGTCGCGGATCGCGCGATCGATGGCCGCGAGCCATCCCGCTCGAGGCAAATAGTCGGGGATCTCCGCGGCGACGTCGACCGGCAACACGCGTCGCGCCCGCTCTTCGGGCGGCTCGTACGGGGCGTGCGGCTCGAAGTAATGCACCCACGCGAAAAACGGCCGCCGGCTCTTCCCGATCCACGCGAGCGCCCGATCGGTGAGCGCCCGTCCATCGAGATCGCCATCGTCGACGAGCATGCCGTCGAATCCGCGCGTGATGGCGCCGATCTCGGCGATCGCGCCGTGGGCGCTGAAGAACCCCACGCGATACCCCGCGTCCTGCAGCCGTTCCGCCAGCGTCGGCAGATCCTCGACGCCGCGATCCCCCCAGTCGAGAACGCCGTGCCGCACGGGAAGCTGTCCCGTCGCGATGGACGCCATGGAGGGCGCGGTGAAGCAACTCGTGGCGAGCGCCTCTTCGAACAGGACGCCCCGCTTGGCCAGTCGGTCGATTTCCGGAGTCGTTCCGACCGGGAATCCGTACGAACCCACGCAATCGGACCGCAGGGTGTCGACCGTGACGAGCAAGAAGCTCGGACGGTCGTCCTCGGGAGCGCCGCCGCACGCGGAGACGAGTCCCAGGAGCGCCAAACCTCGCACGGCGCGCAGCGCCTTGGCGAGGAGCGCCCCCGCGCCTCGATGCGCCCGCTGTTCCGTCGGAACGCGCGTCGGCTCGGCGAGCGTCGACACGCGGCACGCACGAATTCCCTGCACCCGGTCCGAGCTCCGAAGCAATAAGACCACCAGGACGTTAGCCTGCATTGTGGACGAACCCCGGCCCGGCGGCGGCGCCGCTTGATTTCGCCGGAGGCGAGGATTAGATTACATTGGCCTTTCCCGCCCTGCACGACGCGCCAGACGGCCGAACCCCACGCGGCCCGATGGGCGGTAGCGTCGCGGTGACCACCCCAAGCGGGTCGAGGCAAGACCTGACCACTATCAAGGAGCCCGTCATGCGATCGTCGAAAGACTTCCTCGTCCTTCTCCCCGCCCTACTCGCGATCCTCGTCATCGCGGCTGCCGCGCCCTCGGCGTCGGCCGACATCTTCCATCTGAAGTCGGGTGGAAAGGTCGAGGGAAAGAAGGTCTCCGAGGACGGTACCCACTACACCGTGAAGACGAAGTTCGGAACGCAGAAGCTCGCGAAGTCCGACGTCTCCAAGGTCGAAGAGAAGCCTTTCGACACGGGCGGCGACGAC
>JAUIME010000989.1 GCA_030433195.1 bacterium | reverse complement strand
CAGGTTGATGACGTCGACGACGATCCACGCGAGCACCGCACCGAGCGGGACACTGAGCACGATCGGGAACGCCGCGAGCACCATCGACTCGATCGCGAACAACCGCGCGACGACCCGCGACGACGCCCCGACCGCACGTAGCGTCGCGATCTCGCGCGCGCGCTCGAGAAACAAACCGACGAGCGATACCGAAAGCCCCACGAGCGCCATCACCGTGGCGATCACCTGGAGCGCGTACGTGACGGCGAACGTCCGATCGAAGATCACGAACACTTCGTCGCGAAGCTGTCCGTAGGATCGCACACGAAGCGGGAATCTCCCCGCGAACTCGTCGCGAAGCTGTTTCGCGGCAGCCGCGATGTCGGCGCCGGGCGCGAGGTGCACGGCCGCGGTCTCGACGCCCGGATCGCCGAACGCCTCGAGGAACGCCGCGCCGTCGAGGAGCGCCACGCCCGTGTCGCGCGAGTAGTCTCGATACACGGCCGCGACCGGATACTCGCGCACGCCGCTTCGAGTCGCGACGGGCAGCGAATCGCCGGCGCCGATCCCGAACTTGCGCGACAGCGGTTCGGACACGAGCAGCCCGCCGTTCGTGAAATGTTCGACGACGTCGCCATTCGACTCGAGGATCTCCTGCGCGGCGATCTCCGCGGCGGGGTCGTTCCACGAGAAGCCGAGCAGCCAGACCGTGCGGCCGTCGACGACGATTTCGACCGAACGCCGCGTGTCGACGCCGACCGCATCCGGCAGTGCCGCCATGCGATCGAGCGCCTCCTGCGGGATCGACGTCGTCGCGATCGAGCGTCCCGCGCTCTCTTCCGACACGTACAGATCCGCGCGCAAGACCGAAGCGATCCAACGGCGGACTTCGCGTTCGAACGAGCCGACCATGATCACGACCGCGAGCGTCATCGCGAGCGCGACCGCGAGCGCCGATGCCGAACCCGCGGCACGATGCAACGATCGCGAGAGCGCACCCGCGGCAAGCGCGAGCGGCATCGCGCCGACACGCTCGGCCCACCGACGCACACCCGGCAGAGCGGCCGACATCGCCACCGGAAGCCACGAGGCGCCCGCCACGAGAAACGCGAGCGACGCCGCGAAGCCCGGCCAGAACGAGCGCGTCGGAATCGCGAGGATCGCGATCCCCGCGAGCGAAGCGATCGCGCCCGCGAGCACGAGGCGCGGCGTCGCGAGTCGGAATCGTCGCGAGGCCCGACCGGCCGCGCCCGCGCGAAGGGGCGACGTCTTCGCCGCGTCGATCGCCGGGACGATTCCCGACGCGAGCGCGACGATCGTCGCCAC
>JAUIME010000269.1 GCA_030433195.1 bacterium | reverse complement strand
GCGGTCGCACTCGTTTCGTACTGCATTCCGCTGCCGCCGCACGCGTTCGCGAGGCTACGATACGGCCACGCTCGATCGGGAAGCGCCTCTACGAGCGAACGCGCGACCTCGTACTGCGCCCGAAACGACTCGGCGGCTTTCGCACGATCGCCACGCCGATCGTGCACGAACGCCTCGGTCTGCAACGCCTCCGCGAGATTCCGCGCCGGCCGCACCGCCCCGCGATCCACGGACAGCAACCGCCGACCGGCCTCGATGGCCCGGCGCGACGCGGCGAGCGCCCCCTCGTCGTCGCCGAGCCGGAACAAGACGCCCGCGAGTTTCGCGCCCGCCGTGACGAGGCCGTCGAGCGGCAGCATGTTGTCGGCGTCGATCTCGAACAGCCGCTCGCTGAGCGCGAGCGACTCGCGATAGCGATCGGCAGCGCTCGCCCATTCTCGAGCCTGCACCTCGATGTCGCCCGCGAGCTCGAGCGCGATCGAAAGCCCACGTGCGTGCCGGTCGTTCTGCGGATCGCGTTCGACGAAACGACGCAGGATCGCGAGCGACCGCTCGGCGCGCTCCATCGCAAGATCGAGCTCGCCGCGATGCAGCGCGACACGCGCCTGCCCGTCCCACAGGGTCTGCCGCGTCAACTGCAACTCGACGTCGTCGGGGTCGTCCGCGAGTTCTTCGAGCACCGCCTCGGCACGATCGAACTCGGCTTGTGCATCGTCCGCTCGATCGAGCTGCACCACGAGCAGCGTCCCCCGCGCGAGCCACGGCAGCACGGCGTCTCGATCGTCTCCGGGCGCGGGCGCGCGATCGCGCAGTCGCGCCATCGCCTCGCTCGCACGCTGATACGCCTGCAGGGCCTCGTCGACCTCGCCGAGCTTCTCGGCGACGCGCCCCTCCGCGTGCCACGATCCGAAGAGGTGTTGCAACGGTCCGCGCGCGTTCGGCTCGCGCTCGAGCACACGATTGGCGAGCTCGCGCGTCGCGACGTAGGCCGCGCGGGCTTCCTCGTTACGACCGAGGTTCCGCAAGACCTCGCCGCGCCGATACAGCAAACTGCAGCGCGCCGTCATGAGATGAAGGTCGCTCGAGTCGGCACCCTCGGCGAGGTCGAGCAGCTCGAGTCCGCGGTCCGCGCTCGCGAGCGCCGCGCCGAGATCTCCGAAGCCGCCGCGCGGTCCCGTCCCGCGAACTTCGGCGAGCAGCAGATAGCTCGTCGCGAGATCACGCAAGAACGCGGGATCGTCGAGCGCGTCGTCGGCGAGTTGATCGAGGTATCGTTGCGCCGTGCTCGCGAGCAGCTCGCGCGCGGGCGTACTGCCGGGCAGGTTCTCGACGACGTCGGACACGTCGTAGAGCATCGCGCGAGCGAGCGAACGCGCGACGTCGAGCCGCTGTTCGGCGCGCGAACGCGCGATCGATTCGCGACGCTCCGCTTCGGCCGTCTCGTCGAGGAGCGACGACGTGCGCAGCCACAGCGCCGTGGTACTCGCGAGGCCCGCGACGATCGCGACGAACGCGAGCGTCCCGAGCGCGACGAGTCCGCGATGCCGCGCGACGAACTTCCCGAGCCGATACCCGAGCGAGTCCTTCGCCGCGAGAATCGGCAATCCCGTCCGATAGCGGCGCAAGTCTTCCGCCAGCTCGGCGACCGTTCGATAGCGCCGCTCGGGATCCTTGCGCAGCCCCGCGAGCACGATCGTGTCGAGATCGCCGCGAAGGCGACGCCGCCACTGCGGACGCTCGGGCTCGGGAATGGAGTCGCGTTCGCGCGTGCCCCCGTCGCCGCCTCGCAGCACCGCCGTGCTCGGGCGCACCGGATCCACCTCGCAGATCGCCTGCGCGATCGCGACCTCGTCGGTTCCGGGCACGCGATACGGATGGTGACCGGCGAGCAGCTCGTACAAGATGACGCTGAGCGCATAGACGTCGGTTGCCGTGGTGATCGCTCCGCCGCGAACCTGCTCCGGCGCGGCGTAGCGCGGCGTCAGACGCATCGCGGCGGGGGCCGCGAGACGCGTCGTGAGCGAACCGGCCGCGTCGAGCGGGTCGCCGCCGTCGTCGTCCTCGAGCACCTTGGCGATCCCGAAGTCGAGCAGCTTCACGACGCCCGCATCGTCGACGAGGATGTTGCCGGGCTTCAGATCGCGATGCACGACGAGACTTCGGTGCGCGTACTGCACCGCATCGCAGACCCCGAGCACGAGCTCGAGACGCGCGTCGAGCGACAACAACCGCTCGGCGCAGTAGCGATCGATCGGCACGCCCTCGACGTACTCCATGACGAGATACGGAACGCCCTCGTCGGTCGAGCCGCCGTCGAGGAGCCGCGCGATGTTCGGGTGCTCGAGCCGCGCGAGCACCTGACGCTCGAGCCGAAAGCGCTGGCGCATCTCTTCGGACGCGAGGCCGCTCTCGAGCAGCTTCACGGCGACACGCTTCTCGAATTGCTCGTCGTCGCGCTCGGCCGCGTACACGGCTCCCATCCCGCCGGCGCCGATCCACGCGGTCAGTCGATACGGGCCGAGTCGGCGGCCGATCCAGCGATCGCGGGCGACGCTCCGGTCGGACCGCAGCGCGGGATTGCGCCGGTCGATCTCGAGGAACGTCTCCGATCGCTCGTGATCACGCAGGAGCGCTTCGACCTCTTCGCGGATCGCCGGGTCGTCGCATTCGCGATCGAGCAGCGCGGCTCGATCCGCGGGATCGGCTTCGATCGCATCGCCGAAGAGCCGCTTCACGGTTTCCCAGCGCTCGCTAGTCATCGGAGACCCGACGGCGCAGCCAGGCCTTGGCCATCGCCCATTCGCGACGCACGGTCCGCGTCGAGATGTCGAGTGCTTGCGCGACTTCGTCCTCCGTCGCGCCGCCGAAGAAACGCATCTCGACGATCTTGGCCTGTCGCGCGTCGATGTCGGCGAGCTTGCCGAGCGCGGCGTCGAGCCGCTCGAGATCGATCGCGCTCTCCTCGTGGATCGCGAGCGCCTCGTCGAGATCGACACGTTCGGCCTCGCCGCCGCGCTTCGCGGCCCCCTTGGCCTTCGCGTGGTTCAGCAGAATGCGGCGCATCGCGGTCGACGCCACGGCGAGGAAGTGCGCGCGGTTCTGCCACTCCACCCGCGTATGGTCGATCATCCGGAAATACGCCTCGTGCACGAGCGCTGTGGCCTGAAGCGTGTGATCGCCGCGCTCCCGCGCCATGCAGCGGCGCGCGATCGAGTGCAGCTCCTCGTAGACGAGCGGCAGCAAGCACGCGTACGCGTCGTCGTCGAGCGTCTCGATCTGGAGGAGCATCTGCGTGAAGTCGCGAGGATCTTCCACGGATCGACGGTCCCCGGGCAGGTAGGAAGGTGCGAACGTGCCAGCGTTCGAAGGCGGACATTCTGGACGAAAGCCTGGGTGGATGCAACCGACCGCTCCTGGTGCGAGAGACGCTCCCTCACGATACGCCGCGCGCGCGTCGTCGAGCGGACAGGATTCGCGTCATCGACGCCGGCGAGCGGAGTCGAACGGGGCGCCGAAGGGCCGTCTCGCGGCGCTACGAATCAGGGGCGCATCGGCATGGCGCGATCGCTCGCGAACGCGTCCGAAACGGCCCTCCAGGGCACTCTCACGATTCGGGTCGCTTGACACGCCTCGCCGTTCCAGCTAGTTTCGCGCGGTCGGGAGGAGCCTCCCCCGGAACGCGAGGGCCGCTTCGGCCAACGCCCCCGAGCGAGCTTCGAACCGGCTTGTCCCCGCGCAAGCGTGATGCGCGATTTTGGACGGAAGTCCCTTGAAAATCGGTTGTTGCAGAACGGGAGGGTTCCTCGTATGTCCGATTCCGAAGTGATCGTCGTGCAGTCGAAACTGAAGACCTACATCCGCGATGCGTCGGGGGGCATGAGCACCTCGGGCAACGTCGCTCCGGCGATCTCCGACATGATTCGGAAGATCTGCGACGCCGCGATCGAAAACGCGAAGAAGGGCGGCCGCAAGACCGTCATGGACCGCGACCTCGTCTACCCGACGGCCGGCGACGGCGGCGAAGGCTGAGACGAATCCACGACGCCGCGCGCGTCGTGAACGATGACGATCGCGGTGGTACCGACGACACCCGTGAGGCCGGCATGAGTTCGGTTCACGGGTGTCGCCGTTTCAGGTCGATCGATCGCAGTCGCTGGCCCGTGTCTAGTGGCCCGCTAGCGCACTCCCTTGCGCGGATCCTCGCCGGCGATCTTCTTCCAGTTGCCGTCCGCATTCTTCGCGAGCTCGGCTTCCTTCTTCTTCCACGGATTCCGTGTGTCGGTGAACAACGACGTGTAGAAGAGGAACAGTCGTCCATCGGTCACGCGATAGGCTTTGGGATTCACCGACACTTTCTCGCCGTCGGCCATCGCGTAGGCGCACCATCCGCCGTACGCGGGCATGTACTTGCCGGGCTTCTTGCGGAACGCGTCGAGGTTCTTCTGCGACGCGAAGCGATAGCGAACGCCGTCGTGCAGGAGCTCGAAGTCCTTCTTTCCCTTCTTCGGCTTGCCGCCGCCTTCGGGGAAGTACGCGACCGGATCGTAGCCCTCGATCGCGAGCTTGCTCTTCGGCACGTTGTAGTGGTCGACCGGCTTGGTCTTCTCGCCGTCGGCCGGCTTCCCCTGCGCACCGGCCGTCGCACATCCGGCCGCCAACACGACCGTCGCCAACAGCGACACCCAGATCCCGCGAGAGTTTCGCAACGTCGTGAACATCCGCACACCTCCTCCGTGGATTCGATCCATCGCGTACCGTTCCCCCTCGTCTGACGCGAGGCGAACTCCGGCTCGAACGGCCGCACCGTTCTCGTGCGCCCTTCGATGCGACCGCTCGAGCGCAGGTTGCGATGTTTCTCGAATTCGTCGCTCACCCGCCGCCGGATCCGCGAGGCGCCTCGTTGATCCGGTCGATCGCATCTGCCGCCGCCGAACGCGCGGCCTCGTCCCCGGATTCGAGCATTTGCAGAAGCCGCGGCAAAGCCTCCGGAGATCCGATCGACCCGAGCGAACGAATCGCCCGCAGCCGCACCTCGGGGTTCTCGTGATCGAGCATCGGCAGAATCGCCGCCACGCCGCTCTTCACGCCCCCCGTCGCCTTCCACTCGTCCCACCAAGCCTTCTGCTCGGCGTAGAAGCGGATGCGTTCGAGGGCGTCTTTGGCGCTGTCGCGGACGTCGCTCGAGCTATCGCGCAGCATCTCCACGAGGACCGGAGTCGCATCGGCCGCACGGAACGAGCCGAGCGCCCTGGCGGCGACGTTCCGGACGTGGAAGCTCTCGTCCTTCGTGAGGCGCACGACGTCATCGAGCCAAGATTCGTCTCCGCGGGCCGCGAGGAGAACGAGAGCCGCTCGACGTACCTCCGGATGCTCGCTGGTCAACCCGATCTCGATGATCCGTCGATCCACCGGTACGTCGGCCTCGTCGCCGAGGCGCTGTGACCATGCCTCGTAAACGCCTCTCGCGAATCGAGAATCGAGCTCGCACAATTCGCGCAGCAGCTCCGGTTCGGGTCGCTTCTTCGCGAGGTCTACGATCAGTGAATCGGTTCGGCGCGTGTTTCCGATCGACCGAGCGACTTCCGCTGCGACGCGGGTCGACTGACCGCGATCCGAAGCGCCGTCGAGGAGGCGACCCGCGCACAGGATCCGAAGATACTCGGGGCGACTCGCGTCCGTCGCGATCTTCGCGATGGCGTCGGCGACTTCGGGGCGATCGACGAAGTCCGCCAACGCCTTCAAGAAGTCGGTATCGGACGTCTCGGCAAGCCACTCGACGTACGCGGGAATCAGCTCGGGGCGACGCGTCTCGGCGAGTTGCTTCAGCACTCCCTCTCGCTGCTCTTGGCCGATTCGATCGATGACCAGGCTCCACTGCTCGGACGTGAGCGTCTCTTTAGTTCGCTTCACGATGTATCGAATCGCGTCGTCGATGTCCTCGACGAGTTCTCGATCGACGTCGCTCGCGGATCGACGATCGCGGAACTCGAAGATCGTCTCGAGCTGCTCGGGCGTTCCGTACTGTCCGATGTTGCGCGTGAGGTTCGATGCACCGCTACGGCTTCCGTGTCCCATGCGGGCCTGGACTTGCTGATCGCTCGACTCCACAGGATCGTCGTCGAAGCCCTGGAGCATGGGGATCACCGGGCTCGGCCAATCGTCACCCCAACGCGCCCGTATGTACTTCAGAGCCTCGAGATACAGGTATCGGTCGCCAAGGGCGGCGAGAATCCACGGGATGATCGCGGGGTGGCGTTGGCAGTTCTGGAGCCGTCGAAGTGTATCGAGCTTCGCGTGCAGCGGTGCGCCCTCGCATAGGCCGGGCAGGGCCGCGTAGAGGGAGCCGCGTTGATCGACATCGAGCGCCGACGAGGCGAGGAACTCGATGTAATCGAGAGCCGCGAGGCGCACCGTTACCGATGGGTCCTCGACTCGAGATGTCACGAGCTTCACGATCTCGTCGGCCACTTCCGGGTGCCGATTGAGCACGCGTCGGTCCGCGATTCGAAGGGCCGCGCGGCGGACGTCGTCATCCGTGTCGGCGATCAAACGAAGGGCAGCCTGGAGCGTGCGCGCGATGTCACCATGCTTGCTCTCGAGAGCGAGCGCCGGATCCATGGCGTATTCTCGCACCGAAGCCGACGGATCCGCCAAGCCGCGCTCGAGCATCGCACGAAGCGTCTCGAGCGGCGCGCCCGTCGTGTTGTTCAACAGCCAGCGTCGCAGGGAAGGCTCGGCCGACCCGAACATCGTGACGGCGTGCTCCTCGAGAACATCGGAAGACCGGCCGCGAAGGACCGTCGCCGCTGTCTCGCGAAGCTGGGGATCCGGATCCGCCAGGACTCGCTCGACGAGGGCGTCGTTCACGATCGGGTCCAAGCGGTTGACGCGGGCGTCCTGGATTCCACGCAGCGTGTTCCGACGGACGACCACGTTGTCGTCTTCGATCGCGCGCACGAGTGCGGGTGAGGCGAGCTCGCCGACTCGCGACAGG
>JAUIME010000268.1 GCA_030433195.1 bacterium | reverse complement strand
GCACACGCCGACGAGTCCGCGACCGCACCGTCCATCACGAATGTCGAGGCGCGTCTCGAAGCACTCACGAAGCGCGTCTTCGAGGCGATCGAATCGTCGCAGGTCGCGGGTGCCGCGCTCGCCGTCGTCCACGGCGACGAAGTGATCTACGCCCGCGGGTTCGGCCACCGCGACATCGAGAAGAACCTCCCCGCCCGACCCGAGACCGTCTTCGCGGCCGGCTCGACGACGAAGGCGTTCACGGCCGCGCTCGCGTGCATGCTCGACGCCGAGGGCAAGATGTCGCTCGACGCGCCGGTCCGCGACTTCGTGCCGAAGTTCGTGCTCAAGGACGCGGACGCGAACGACAAGGTCGTCATCCGCGACCTCCTCTGCCATCGTACGGGTCTCACACGCATGAGCATGCTGTGGGCGGGCGGTACCCTCACGCCCGACCAGATCATCGAGCGCATCGCCGAAGCCGAGCCGTTCGCACCGTTCCGATCGGCGTTCCTCTACAACAACATGATGTATCTGGTCGCGGGAGTCGCCATCGGCAACGCCACGAAGAGCGATTGGCACACACAGCTCGAGAAGCGACTCCTGAAGCCACTCGGCATGACCAGCGCCAGCACGACGATCGCCGAGATGCAGAAGCACCCCATGGCCGCCACGGGCTACGTCTGGGACGACGTCGACGGGAAGTTCCGCGCCGAGACGATGCGCGATCTCTCCGCGGCGGCTCCCGCGGGTGCCATCAACTGCTCGGTGATCGACATGGCGCAGTGGGTACGCTTCCAGCTCGCACGCGGCGTCATCGAAGACAAGCGCCTGCTCGACGAAAAGTACTTCGACGAGATGTACGACACGCACAATCCCATCGCCCCGAACATCGGCTACGGCCTCGGCTGGATGCTGCGTGATTGGAACGGCAAGAAGGTCGTCGAGCACGGCGGCAACATCGACGGTTTCGCGGCCGCGGTCGGTCTCATGCCCGAGGAAGATCTCGGTTTCTGCCTGCTCATGAACGTCGGTACGTCGCCGCTGCAGCAACAGATCCTGCCGATCGTCTGGGAGACGATGCTCGGCGACCTCGACGACGCGAGCACGCAACCGACCGCCGACGCCACGTCCGCCGACGCTGCCGCCACGGCCGACGCCGGTTGGTCCGCGGAGAAGCTCGCCCCCTACCTCGGCAAGTACCACTTCGCCGCCATGGGCGTCGACCTCACCGTGCAGATCCAGAACGGGAACCTCGCCGTCGACGTCCCCGGTCAGATCGTCTACGAACTGAAGTGGCCGACGGCGGAAGGCCGCTGGGTCTTCGCGCTCACGGACGAGATCGAAGTCAGCTTCGAGCTCGACGAAGGCGCGACCGAAGCGAAGGCGCTCACGATGTACCAAGCCGGCATGACCTTCCGGTGCCCGCGCAAGGCCGTCGACGAGAATCTGCCGAGTGTCGAAGAGATCCTCACCCTCCGTCGGAAGGCGGGATTGCTCGAAGCCGAAGACGACGGCACCGTATCGATCGCGACCGGAACCGTGTGGTTCAAACACCAGGGCGCCAAAGGCACGATGACGACCGTCACCCAAGGCGCGTCCCACTACTACAGCGACATGGACCTCGGTCCGCTCGGGCACGTACGCATCGGCTCGGACGGCGAACGCGTCTTCAACGAGTCCCCGGGCTCGCCGCTCGAAGAACTCCACGGCAAGCAAGCACTCGCCGCGCGCCGCACGCACCCGATCTACACGTTCGGCGACTGGACGAAGCACTGGCCCGAAGTCGAAGTCGCGGGCGAGCGTGACATCGACGGCGAAGCGGCCTACATCGTCGACGTCGACGACGGCAACGGCATCAAGAGCAAGCTCTACGTACACGCCAAGAGCGGACGGATCCTCGGTGAACAACGCACGGCGTTCCAAGGCTCGATGGAGTTCATGATCGAGACGCGCTTCGAAGACTACGTCGAGGTCAATGGCGTCGAACTTCCGGCACGTTCGATCACCAAGATCCCCCAATCGGGCGACCTCGTATCCATGTACGAAAGCCAAGAGACCCGCAAGATGCGGATCGACGACGCGGTCTTCCGCCTCGAGAAGGCATACGAGCCGCCAAAGCGTCAGTAGCCCGCGCAACGACACGACGCTTCGCTCCGGCAAACGATCGTTCCCCGCGGACGGTCGCGACGGCTTTCCTCGAGCCGCCGCGGCCGTCCGCTGTTGACGAAGCGGATCGATTCCGGCGACAATCCGAACAGGCGGCGTCTCGGCGACGGTGTCGAGCGGGCCTCGCGAGGAGTGCGCATGTTCGATCGATTCGAGCCCGAGAGTCGTCAGTTGATGGCGCGAGCGCGCGAGGAAGCACTGAGGCTTCGGCACGACTATGTCGGTACCGAGCACGTGCTGCTCTCATTGCTGAACGAACGCGAAACGCCCGCGGCAACGGCGCTCGCTCGGCATCTCGACCCCGAAGCAGCCTACGCGAATCTGCAACCACGATTGCCGGTGGGTGACCTCGACGATCCGCTCGGGCAGCTCCCGTTCACTCCCAACATGGTGCGCGCTCTCGAAGAGACGATCGCGGATGTGGATCATGTCGGTACCGAACGCATCGAGAGTATCCACGTTCTGTCCGGACTCCTTCGCACGCAGAACAGCGAAGCACGGCACGGACTCGAAGCGGTCGAAGTCGATCCCGACGCTCTGCTCGACTCGGTCTACGAAATCCTCGGAATCGCCGAAGCGGATCGGCGCCCGCCGCGCGACCGGCGCGGGCAGGTGCGACGCTTCGTGATCATGCTCGCGGTCGTCGCCCTACTCACGCTCGCGCTCACGAGCCTCTTCTCGTGAGAATACGTCGAGGCGTTCGAGGACGTGCACGAGGTACCGGATCCGGGCCGGCTCGCCGGCTCGTTCACCGAGCCCTCGAATCTCGACCCAGTACCGAGCGTCATGCGATCGATCGAGTCCGACGGGCCGAAAGATGATGCACGGCAGACTGCCGATCGTCTCCGAGTCGAGCCGCACGTTCTCGAGCGGCAGCGGATCACCCGCGGGGCGAAACTCGTCGTCGAACGCTCGCACGCTGATCTCGAGATCGGAGCCGCTGCCGGCCGGGTAACGACTCGCATCGAACGAAACACTCCACGCGGTGTTCCGCCTCCAGTAGTCGTTCGGCGCGTAGCCGCGGGGCGGATAGCACACGAAGTCGAACTCGGGCACCGAAGCGCGCCCCGAATCGATCGACCACATGGCGCAGAATCCGTCCGCGGCGCCGAACCCCGTGCGCTTCATCTCCGGATTCAGGCACCAACGCCGGTGCCCGACCTTGTCGATGTTGCTCGGATCGGAGTCGTCCATGTAGGCGTCCACCGAGTGCGGGAGAATCGGCGACCGCTGGCCATAGCCTTGGTACAGGTTGGAGCTCGACGCTCCCCGGTACGCCGAGCGAAAGTCGTCGGCAGGCCACCCGGGGTTCTTCGGGAAATGCGTGATGTAGCCGAGATCCCGACACACGCGCGCGGCATCCGCGCAGTGGCGGTTGAAGTCGTCGTCGAGCACGACGTCGTCGTACGCGAGACCGCACAGAAACCGGTACTCCCGCAATCGTATGAGCGCGAGGCGACGATCGCGATGCTCGGCGTCTTCGTCTTCGGGAACCGGCGCCTCGCGAATGCGATGCAGCCCCGCCATGAGCGCCACACGTGAAACCGGATACGGCGCGACGCCCTCGAGCTCGGCGATCCGCCCCTCCTCCCACCGCTGGTTCGACAGCACGCGCCCGTCGTCCCAGAACCGTCGTTCCCCGTGCAAGACTCCCGCTCGATACGAAGCCGTTACCGTGGGGATCTCACCTTCGTCCCACGCACGAGACCGACCGTCGAGCTTGCCGTCCTCGTACTCCGCCTCGACCTTCTTGTCGCCGTTCGGATAGCGCTCGATCCAGTCGCCGTTCAACACGTCGGCGCGGTACATCGCGCTCAACCGTACGCGACCGTTCTCGTAGTACTCGCTGTGGTTCCCCGTCCGTTCGTCGGCGCGATACCGCGACCGCACCCGAATCTTTCCGTTCTCGAAGTACTCGGTGTAGCCTCCATCGCGCAAGCCCGCCCGATACTTCGTGACGACCCGCAACTCGCCGCTTTCGTAGTACTCGGTGAACGCGCCGTGCGCACGCCCCTCGTCATCGGTCTCGTAGCGTAACCGAACCGACCCGTCGGGATACGTCTCGACGACCTCACCGGCGAGCGCGAAACTCGAAGCCGCAAGTAGAACGGCGCCCCACAGCGTTTGCATCGATAGCGAACAGGCTCGACGCATCTCGCCTCCTAGGGTTCGCCCGACTCCGCTCCTCGCGAATCGGGACTTTCGAAACCGGACTGGCGTAGCTCTTCTCGTACGGCGGGATCGCGCAAGACTTCGAGGAACGCGACGACGCCGGGGCGCTTCAGCCTCGCCGGCGGGATTGCGAAGTCGAACTCCTCGTCGCGGAGCGGGACGAAGCCGAGACCGGCGTCCCGGGCTGCGGTCTCGATGGCGACGCCCCAGTCGGCGCGCCCCTGCGCGACAGCGGCGACGACGGCGTTGTGCGACTTGACCTCGACGTGGAGGCCGGGTGGCCGGCGATCGCCGAGCAGACGATCCACGAGAATCCGCGTGCCGCTGCCGCGATTGCGATTCACCATGCGGCACGATGCGTCGTCGAGAAGTCGATCGACGAGCGCGACGACGGCGGCTTCGTCGGGCTCCGCGTTCGCGCTCGGCACGTCGTGGAATCGCGGGTCGTCGGCGCGGAACACGACGCCCTGGCGACGTCGATAGCCCTTCACGAGCTCGAGATCGTCCCCCACGAACGCGCGGTTGTACTCGTCGGTCGCGTCGTCGAGAAGGTGGATGCCCGCGATGTCGCATTCACCGCGTCGCGCCGCGATGAGACCGCCCGTCGAACCGACGGCCATCGCCTTCACGCGCAGGCCGCGTCGGCGCACGTGCGCGAGCAATCGATCGAGACCGAGACAGTGGCTCCCGATGACGACGAGATCGGCGGCCTCGAGGCCGCGGCCGAGCGCCGTGACCGACACGCGCGCGCCTTCGTCGAGACGTTCGACTTCGCGCGGGATCGTGACGAACCCGTCGGCGCGACTGAACGTCGTCACCGAGCCGGAGCCCTTGCCCATCGGATACGCGGCCAGTCCCGCAGGGCCTTCGACGAGTCCGACGAGGACGTACTCGGTACGCCCACGGTCGGACGTGACGCGAAGCGGCATCGTCGCCTCGAGTCGTTCGGGCGTCGCGAGACCGCGACCGCCGAGCGCGCGCAGCACCGGCGCCACGAACTCGTGGAACGTGAAGATCGCCGACGTCGGGAAGCCCGGCAGGATCACCACCGGCTTGGGATGTGCGTGATCGTCCGCGCCGCGTGTCGCCGCGAGGCAGATCGGCTTGCCGGGCTTCAGCGCGACGCCGTGGACGACGACACCGGGCTTCGGAAGATCCGCGACGACGCGATAGCACAGATCGCCTTCGCCCTTCGACGTCCCGCCCGAAAGCAGCACCGCGTCGGCACGCGCGAGCGCGTCGGCGAGCGCGGCGCGCAGCGCGGTTTCGTCATCGCGCACGATCCCGAGCGCGATCGGCTCGCCGCCGAGCTCGCGCACCGCATCGGCGAGGATCGCGCCGTTCGAATCGTAGACGAGCCCCGGGCGCATCGGCTCGCCGGGCGCGAGGATCTCGTCGCCCGTCGACAGGATCGCGACACGCGGCCGTAATCACACCCGTCTCGCGCGACGTAAGCCGTTCGCCCGCGCCGAGCACCGTCTCGCCGCGCCCGATGTCCGAACCCGCGAAGCTCACGGCGGCACCCGGCGCGATCGGCCGCGTCACGATCAGCGTATCGCCGTCGACGCGCGTGTGCTCGACCATCACCACGCCATCCGCACCGCGCGGCACCATGCCGCCCGTCGCGATCATCATCGCGGTGCCGTCGACAACCTCGGACTGCGGCGACACGCCCGTCGGAATCGATTCCTCGAGGATCGCGAGTCGTGCCGGACGGTCCTCGCTCGCGCCGAACGTATCGGCCGCGCGCACCGCGAACCCGTCGACGTTCGATCGGTCGAAGCACGGCACGTCGACCGGCGACGTCACGTCGGACGCGAGCACGCGCCCGAGCGCTTCGCCGATCGCGATCGATTCGACGCCAAGCGGGTCGAGACGCAACACGGCGCGGAACCTGCGCTCGGCTTCGTCGCGATCGATGACGTCGAGGAACTGTCGCTGTTCGCGTCCCATGGTGCTGCGGCTCCGCTAGTCGCGTCCGTCGTGAATCTCGAGATGCTCGTCGTACAAGTGAACGACGACCTCCGCTCCCGCGGGTGCCCCCTCGCTGTCGCGCGGCACGATCACGAAACCGTCCGAGCGCGTGGTCGACGAAAGGAGCGACGCCCCCCGCACGGCGAGCGGCTCGACGCGCAAGCGCGCATCCGCATCCCCCGCCGTGTCGGCATCGTGATCGACGCGCACGCGCACGTAATCGACGCGCCCCACGGCCGACGAGATCTTCTCGCTCAACAGGCCGCGGCACGTCTGATACGGAAACGTGAACGCACGGCCGCCGCGCGCGCGCACCGCAGGCCCCGCGAAGAAGTCGTACGCGCACAAACACGAGACCGGGTTGCCGGGAAGCAGGAACACGAGTCGATCGCCAAGCCGTCCGAACCCGGCGGGACTCGACGGGCGCATCGCGACGCCGTGTGCGAGCAGCTCGCCGCGATCCGCGACCACGATCGGCGCATGATCCTCCGCCCCGACCGACGATCCGCCCGAGATGAGCACGATGTCTTCGGCGGAATCGGCGATCGCCGCTTCGACCGACTCGCGACCGTCGGGCGTGATCCCGTCGAACCGAACGACCCCGCCGTCGCGCGCGACGAGGGCCGCGAGCATCGGCGAGTTCGAATCGACGATCCGCACGCCGGACGGCGTCGACCCCGCGGGCAAGAGCTCGTCGCCC
>JAUIME010000988.1 GCA_030433195.1 bacterium | reverse complement strand
GCAAGCCGATTCTGTTCGGCGGCCAGCAGATCGTCAACGGGTTGATCCTGCTGGCGCTGGCGGTCGCGGGGATCCTGTTCTGTCTCGATCCCGAAGGCACGCGTTGGGTGTTCGTCGCTACGATCCTCATCGCGATGGCGCTCGGCGTCCTCTCGGTGATTCCGATCGGCGGCGCCGACATGCCCGTCGTGATCGCGCTGCTCAACAGCTACTCGGGCCTCGCGGCGAGTGCTGCGGGATTCGTCATCGGGAACAAGGTGCTCATCGTCTCGGGATCGCTCGTCGGTGCGAGCGGGATCATCCTCACGGGGCTCATGTGCAAGGCGATGAACCGATCGCTCGGCAACGTGTTGTTCAGCGGTTTCGGGTCGGCGACGACGACTTCGAGCGGCAAGCAACACGTCGGCGAGGCGAACCCCGTTTCAGCGGAAGACGCGTACTACATCCTCGAAGCCGCGAGCTCGGTCACGTTCGTGCCCGGCTACGGCATGGCGGTGGCGCAAGCACAGCACGTGGTGCGTGAGCTCGGCGAACTCCTCGAGGCCAACGGCGCCGAGGTGCGCTACTGCGTGCACCCGGTCGCGGGTCGCATGCCGGGTCACATGAACGTGCTCCTCGCCGAAGCCAACGTTCCCTACGATCAGCTCTGCGAGCCCGACGACATCAACCCCACCATGGAGACCATCGACGTCGCCGTCGTCATCGGCGCCAACGACGTCGTCAATCCCGACGCACGCGACGACGAAGGAAGCCCGATCTACGGCATGCCCATCATCGAAGTCGACCGCGCGCGAACGTGCATCGTCCTCAAGCGCTCCATGGCCGCAGGCTTCGCGGGCGTCGGCAACCCGCTCTTCATCTCGCAGAACACCCGTATGCTCTTCGGCGACGCGAAAGACAGCATCGCCAAGCTCGTCTCCGAGTTCAAGGAGTAGCGCGCCGGAACGAAGCCGGCCCGCGGAGGCGAACCCCCGCGGGCCGTTCGATCGGAATCGTCTTTTCTCTTCGGTGCCGGATCGCGTCGATCACTCGGGCGATGCTTCCTCCCATCCCTTCTCGCCGACCGAGACGGGGTAGTAGACACCATCGAGTTCGACGTAATACACGGTGCCGCGCTTGACCTTCACGTCAACGCCGACGTCGTTCGCGAGACATTGGGCGAGGTTCATCCCCTCGGTGTCTTCGCCGACGTTGCACCCGACGACGCAGAGTTCGGCGCCCTTGGCGAACTTGTCCTGCAGCCCGTCGACGAGGGCTTGGTACGCGCCGATCTTGTTGTCGTTCGCGTCCTTGCCGGCGATCTCGGATGCGT
>JAUIME010000267.1 GCA_030433195.1 bacterium | reverse complement strand
AGAGCAGAGTCGCTGCCCACCAGCTCCTGCTCCTCGACCCAAACGCCGGCGACAAGACGATGCACGGTCGCGCTTCCGCGGAACGTTTCATCGCCGGGAGCCCCGCTGACTAGCAGACCGCCATCGATTGCGACCGAGTTTCCGAGCCTCTCGCCGCCATTCGCGTTCTCCCCGACGAGGCCGACTTCGTTCCCGAAATCGCACTGCGCAGCCACGTCGTTCGATCCTGCGAGCGCACACACGACCGCCACCGCTGCCCAGATCCCGTACCGCGACCGCAACGCTAGCCGACCTCGCCCCGTGTCAACCGAAACGCACCCCATGGAACCTCCATCGAATCAAGAACCGCGAACGTCCGCCACGGAAGGCATGCAAGGAAAGCGCGACAATCAGGCAGCCGAATCGAGATTCGCGCAGAATCCGGCGAGAGGTCTGCGCATTCTGCGGATCCTTCTTGCATGCCATGAGAGCGAAGCCGTCGCTTCGCGCCGCGGCACCCTCCCCGGCCTGCGTGTGAGCACGCCTCGCACCTACCGAGACCATGAAAGAAAGGAATGCTCCGGATGATCCAGATAGTTCTGCTCTTGTTGCTTTTCGTCCCGCAAGATCCGCCGACGGCCAAGGCCCCCCTCGAGGGAATCGACGCGCTTCGATTCCTCGTCGGACACTGGACGTTCTCGACTCGTACGGTGCTTCCCGACGGCCGCGTGCACGAGGGCAAAGCGTACTCGAAAGTCGAATACACGCTCGACGGCCAGGCGATCGTCGACACGTACCATCAGATGGTAGGCGGTCGCGCCGTGGCACTCGGCAGTACGGTGCGCGGCTACGATCCGAGAATCGGCAAGTTCCGCATGCTGTTCTACTCCACCACCCTCGGCGACCAAACGCGATTCGAAGGCGAGCTCGTCGATGGTGAGCTGCGCTTCAACGGCAAGGGCACGACGAACGGTCGAGAGTTCATCGAACGCGTCACGTTTCACGACCTGTCTCACGACGCCTACTCGTGGCGCGGCGAGCGTTCGTACGACAAGGGAAAGACCTGGAAGCCGTTCTTCTCGTACCGAGCCACGAGAGGTGTACCCCAGTGGGCCGGCGGTTGACCTCGAACGTCACCGAGCGAAAGGCTCACCCCTGTCCATTCACAGCCGGGCTCGACGCCGTCGTCGCCGCCGAGCCCGGCGTCGCGCAGTGCGTCTTCTTCTGATAGTCGATCTGCCGCAGAATGAGCGCATCCGCCTCGACGTGTGAGCCGAGAGCATCGACGCACCGATCCAGGAAGCCGCAGGCCGTCGCGTCCCCGAACGCGCCACGAACCAACCGAAACACGACCGCGATCCGCGGACCGCTGGTCGTCGGATGAGCGACGACGATCTCGGAGAGCAATTCCACCAACAACTCGACTCGTTCCGGTGCCGGTGATGCTTGCGCAGACAGCCGAAGCTCACCGAGCGTGTGCTCGATCGCTTCGTCGACGGATCCGTCGCGAGCGAGCGCCCGATACTCGAGCTCGAAGATCTCCTCGACTCGCCTCCACGCCTCGGCGAGGTTGCCGGCTTCACGATGAATGTCCGCGAGCCGCCATGAAGCGTCGAGCATCGCCGGCAAGACGAGCTCCTCGGGAGATCGCTCGCGCACTCGCTCGTACAACTCCACGGCCTCATCGGTGCGACCACGGCGCGTCAGGAACGTACCGAACGCCGTCAGTGCATCGACTTCAGCGGCACCCTCGCGAGACGGCAACATCTCGTAAACGGCGAGCGCCGAGCGAAACGCGGACTCTGCCGCCGCCGCGTCTCCTCGGGACGCCATGGCGTGGCCGAGCGTGACCCACGCCAACGCCGCGTCGGCCGTCTCGGCCAGACCGAGCGTGCCGTATGCGGAAATGGCGCTTTCGAGTCGGGTGACGACCTCGTCCGGCGGCGGCCCCTCGGCTTCTGCCCAGATCGCGATCGCGAGGTGACGAAGAGTCTGCGCGATCAGCGTGTGCGGCGCTTCGAACGCCTCTTCGCGCAGGAGCAATGCCTCGGTCTGCATCGCGACGACACCGCGCGGATCCGCTTCCCCGGTGAAGGACAATTCCGAACGACACAATCCGAGCAGCGTCAAGCACTCTGCGAGCGAGTCCTCTCGTTTGCGCAGCGTCCGGAAGTGGCGAAGCGATCGTTCCAAGTGCGGTACGGCATCCGCGTACGACAACAGATTCAAATAGGTACGAGCGAGCGCGAGCCGCACACTCGCCTCGACGTCGGGCTGATCCCCGAGACGGGTGCGAATCAGTGACTCGGCATCGCCGAGAAGCTCGAGTAGCGTCGCCGAGCGGCCGCGCTCGTAGGGACTCGCTGAGGCCATCATCCGCTCGAGGAAATCGACGACTCCCTGCGACTCGAGCCGAGCCGCCACGGCAAACGCTCGCTCGTTCTCGGCGATGTGGTTCGCATCCCGCGCTCGCGCCCACCCCACGATCAAACCGACCACGGCAACGACGGCCCCGGCCAAAGCGACGACACCCGCCGCGACCTGCGGCTTGTTTCGCCGCACGAGCTTGCGCGCACGATACCCGAGCGAGTGGCGGTGCGCTTTGACCGGAAAGCCATCGAGGTAGCGGTCGAGGTCGTCGATGAACGATTCCACCGTCGCGTAGCGACGCTCGGGATCCTTGCGCATCGCCATCAGAACGATCGTGTCGAGATCGCCGCGAAGCTCGTGGCGCCGCTGCCGCGCGAGTGTCGCTGCACTCGGCGGCGGCGGCTCGCTCTCGCAGACGATCCGTTCGGCGGCGTAGCGGGGCAACCCGCTGAGATCATAAGGCAGGCATCCGGCGAGGAGCTCGTACAGCACCACGCCGAGCGAGTAGACATCCGTCGCCGTGCTCATCGTGGCGCCGCGGATCTGCTCGGGGCTGCAGTACGCCGGCGTCAAGGCGACCGTGCGCGTCAATGTGGCGGTTGCGACCGGATCGCCGTCGTCTTCGAGCAGCCGCGCGATTCCGAAGTCGAGCAGCTTGACCTCGCCCTCGGCGGTCACGAGGATATTGCTCGGCTTGATGTCGCGGTGGATAACGAGGCACTGATGCGCGTAGCTCACGGCGCGGCATACCGTGCGAAACAGCTCGACGCGTTCGCGCACGGTCACTTCACGTGTGTCACAGTGCTCGAGGATCGACCGCCCGTCGATGAACTCCATCACGAGGTACGGCAGGCCGGTGTCGGTCGTCCCCCCGTCGATCAAGCGCGAGACGTGGGGATGATCGATCGACGCGAGTACCTGGCGCTCGCGGTGGAACCGTTGCAGCATCCCCTCGGACGCCAAGTGGCAATGCAGAACCTTGATCGCCACGCGCTTGTCGAACTCGGCGTCGGCGCGACGTGCGAGATAGACCTCGCCCATGCCGCCGCGCGCGATCAAGCGCTCGACCTCGTAGCAGCCAACCCGAGCTCCGGCTTCGCCGAACGCCGGACCGGAGCCGTCCGTGATACCGGTCGCCTCGATGAGACGACGGCGGCCGATCGGTTCGAGGAACTTCTCCTCGCCCCGGACTTGGCGGTCATGCGCGTGCAGCATCGCGACGATCTCGGCACGGAGCTCGTCGTCATCCGCACACTCGCGGTGCAAACAACGCGCGCGCGCCGCTTCGTCGAGCTCGCTGGCCTCGTGGAAAACCCTCTTGATACGCGCGTAGCGATCCGGATTCATGACGGCGCGATCTCCTTGCGCAACCACGCGCGCGCGCAGCTCCACTCGGCAACGACGCTTCGCGGAGAGATGTCGAGCACTCGAGCGGCCTCTTCGATCGTCAGTCCGCCGAAGAAACGAAGCTCGACGAGATGCGCCTGACGCGGATCGATCTTGGCCAGCCCTTCGAGGGCTTCGTCGAGAGCGCGCAGCTCGATACTCCGCTCTTCGACGAGTCGCAAGGAATCGTCGAGCGGAATGCGGCTCCAACACCCGCCGCGCTTGTCGGTCGCTCTCGCGACCGCATGATTGACGAGAATCTGCCTCATCAGACGAGCGGCGATCCTCAGGAACTGCGCGCGGCTCGTCAGACTCGGCGTCTGTTCTCCGACCAATCGCAGGTACGCCTCGTGAACGATGGCCGTCGGCTGCAGCGTGTGCCCGACGCGTTCTCGCGAGGCGTACGCGCCGGCAAGTCGATGAAGCTCGTCATAGACGAGCGCAAAGACAAGGCGTTCGGCCTCGCCGTCGCCTGCGCCCCAACGCTCGAGCAGCTCGGTGACATCGAGTCGACGTTCACTCATGAGGGTCTCCATCGCTCTCCATCGTCAGCGCCCCACCCGAACGATGTCCAGCGGTTTCTCGAAAAGCGACTGCGCGGATCGACGACGGTTCTTGCCTGTTGATACGAGCGATCGAGGCGCTTGTTGCGCTCACTCGAGATCGCGTCCGAAACGAGACCCTCCCGTCCACGAGGACCCGCATGCGCGTGCTCTTGAGGCGTCGATCGAGCGCTTGGACCGCGCTCGTCATGGCGGCACTGTACTCGACGGCTCACGGCCAATTCGTCGAGGATGACGTCGAAGTGATCTACCGGATCGCCGGAGAGAGCGCGGGCGATAACTTCGGCCTCGAACTGTGTGCCGTAGCCGACTACAACGCCGACGGAGCACGCGAGTTCCTCGTATCGGCGCCGGGTAGTGACGATGGAGCGGTCAACGCCGGCAAGATCTACCTGTTCGACGGCCGGACCGGCGCACTCCTTCGCTCGCACACCGCCAGCCGCCCGGGCGCCGGCTTGCGAAATGTGTGCTCGGCCGGCGACGTCGACGGCGACGGCATCCCGGACTACCTCTACGGATCCGGTGACGATCATGTCTCCGTACGCTCGGGCGCCGACGGCACGGAACTGCATCACTTCGTCGGAACGGCAGGCGAAGCCTTCGGGTTTCGCGCTTGCGGAGTCGGCGATCTCGACGGCGACGGCCGAGGCGATCTCCTCATCGGAGCCTGGAGCAACGACAACGTCGCCACGAATGCGGGCAAGGCCTATCTGATTTCCGGCGCCACGGGCTTCGTGATCCGCGAACATGCGGGAGACATTGCGAACGCACAGTTCGGACACACCGTCGCGCGCCTCGGGGATCTCGACCTTGACGGCGTCGACGACTACTCGGTCGGAGCACCCGGTCCCTTCTCGGCGGCACAACGCGGACGGCTCTTCGTCTACTCGGGAGCGACCGGCCTCGAGCTACGAGCGCCGCACGCTGCCCCGCCGAGCGGACGGATCTTCGGTGCATGGGTTCCCTCGTTCGGCGCTCACGACTTGACCGGCGACGAGGTTCCCGAATACACGGTGACCGACCTCGGTGATCCTGGTACCAGCCGAGGTCGCCTCTTCGTGTACGACGGTGCAACCGGGAACGAGGTCTACAACGTCCTCGGATTCAGCACCCAGAGCGGTTTCGGCGGCATTCCGCCCAACCCCGAGAGCGACCTCGGCGACGTCAACGGCGACGGCGTGACCGATCTCGTGGTCGGTTCGTGGGAGAGCGATGTCGGCGCGCTCAACGGAGGCCAGGTCGACATTCTGAGCGGAATCGACGGTTCTCGCCTGCGCACGATCACCTCGAATCGCGCCGGCGTGAACCTTGCAGGATCGGCCGCCGGTGTCGGAACGGTTGACCTGGACGGCATCCCGGACTTCGCGATCGGCGCTAACGGCGACAGCGCCTCGACCGGCGTCGTCTATCTGATCCGCAGCCGAGACCACCGCCCTGCATCCGTCGACGCCGCCTCGCGGTGGAGTCTGCTCCTACTGGCTTGCCTACTCGCGCTCGCCGGCTTCGCGTGCCTTCGACGCCTCGGGTCCGAGTAGGGCACAGGTGCGCGATGATGCTGTGGATCAGCGACGACGCGGTTTCCCCGAGGCAAGTCGAGAAACAGTCCTTTCCTCGAAGTAAGCTACCCGCCCTTCCGAGTAGCAAAGTCCAATCCTCTCGCCCGAAGAATCTTGCGGTGACGCTTGCTCGATGTCATGGCTGGATAGCGTCAGTCAGCAGCCTGCTACTTCACGAAAGGACCGGACACATGAAGCAGTTCATCGCAGGGTTCTTGCTCGCCGCGGCCCTCGTTCCGGTAGTCGTGGTCATCCTTACAAGGTCGAGTGGAACCGAGCGTCCGATTTCTCGTCGCGAGAAGCCCACCACGACCGCTACATCCCCAGAGCTGGATCGCCTGCGGGAAGCCCTTGAATCTGCGGAGCGGGAGAACGAACGTCTTCGCGCCGAGCTTCAAAGCGCCAAGCGCACGCCGGCCGCGACGGAGAGCTCTTCCGAGACCGATACCGGCATCAAGTCCGACGACCTTCAAGGCGAAATCGACCGTTTGCAGAGGCGGGCGGCAGAGGCGAAACGTCTCGAGAATCTACTGATCCGGTACGGCAAGGCAGCCGATGTGATCACGTTCGAGGCCTTTCTCGATCAAGCCGATCTCACCGATAGCCCGCGCACCCGAGCGCTCTTCGACGTCATCATCAAGGAGCTCCGTATCGCGCCGAAAGCGCTCATCAGCAGCGACGAGCTGTGGCGGCTCCACGATCCCACCGAAGCGTACATGACCCTCCGCGACCTCCACGCCCAGTGCGACTCGATGTTCCCCGACGGTGTCCGCGGCGACGACCCGGCCTATCAAGAACTCACGGCGCGGATCATCGAGGGGCACAAGCGATTCGAAGCTCAGCTACGCGCTGCGTTCCCTGGGGAGCTCTCGAAGTACCTCGACAACGCCATCATCACGGATGAGTACGACGACGAGTGGAGAGACTCTTCGAACGACGAGTGAGCCCGCATTGGCGTGTGCTCATTCACGACATCCCATCGCGAACGGCGACTCAGGAACTCCAGGCGTCAGACGCCCTCGACGATGAGGCCGCGATAGACGGCACCGCGGTGACGATACTGGACGGCCTCCTGGTAGGCGGGGCTGTCGTACCAATCGCGGGCTTCTTCGAGGGTCGGGAACTCGGCGATCACGACACCCTCGACATCCGGCCCT
>JAUIME010000266.1 GCA_030433195.1 bacterium | reverse complement strand
CCTCGGCCAAGCGATCGGATCGGGCGCGTTCGACTACTCGCTCGAAACGCTCGACCTCGACCTCAAGGACGTCGCCCAGAAGTTCGAGATCGCGTTCGAAGCGCGCGACGCCGCCGCGTTCGCGGCGGTGCTCGCCGAAGACGTGACAGGATCGATGTTCGCCGGGATCCTCTCCGATTCCGACGGCGTCGACGCGATCACGACGGGCCCCTCGAAGACGTTCCTCTCCGGACGCGAAGCGTTCGAGAAAGCGGCCGGCGAGTACTTCGCGAACTTCTCGCTCGTCTACGACGGCTTCTGCAAGGTCAAGAAGTATCTCGGCACGAGCCACTCGCGCCGCGTGCACGCGAAGATGAAGACCGACCTGCGCGCGATCCGCTCGGACGGTTCGATCCACCACGAGCACCTCGTGTGGCGCGTGGCGTTCCGCCGCGCCGACGAATCGAGCGACTGGTTCGTCGATCGCATGTACCTCATCGAGCGCGAGCAGCGCAACGCGCCGAAGTCGTTGTTCCGCGAAGTCACCACGTCGGCGGGACTCTACGCCACCGAGTCGCCGTTCTGCTCGATCACGGGCCTCGGCAACATCCACCTCGCCGAGAACGCGACCCAGTACGACTACGGCGGCGTGTGCGTGTACGACATCGACGGCGACGGCGATCTCGACGTCTTCATGCCCGACGCCTACGGCAACTTCGGCCTGTTCATGAACCGGGGGGACGGGACGTTCACCAACGAGATCGAAGGCAGCGGGATCGTCAGCGTCGGCGGGACGCGCGGCGCGGTCTTCGGCGACCTCGACAACGACGGCGACGCCGACTTGTTCCTGTGCCGCGCGCCGCACCATCACCCGTCGATTCCGCTCAACGCGAACTCGCTGTTCGAGAACCTCGGCGAAGGCAAGTTCCGCGAGATCACGACGCCGGCCGGCGTGAAGCGCAAGGGCGCCTCGATGACGCCCGTGATGCTCGACTACGACCGCGACGGCGACCTCGACATCTACGTCGTCAACTACGGCTTCGGCGAGGCGTACCGCAAGGGCGAGCATCACCCCTACAACGCGACGCACGGCGAGAAGAACGTCCTCTACCGCAACGACGGCAAGCTGAAGTTCACCGAGGTCACCGACCCGGCCGGACTCGGCAAGGACACGTACTGGAGCTACGCGGTCGCGGTGACGGACTGGAACAAGGATCTCTGGCCCGACATCTACGTCGCGAACGACTTCGGACCGAACAACTTCTACGTGAACCAGGGCGACGGCACGTTCGTCGATCGCGCCGAGGAGCTCGGCATCCTCGACGTCGGCAACGGCATGGGCGCGACCTTCGTCGATTACGATCGCGACACGCACTGGGACCTCTACGTCACGAACATGCAGTCGAGCACCGGGCAGCGCGTGCTCTCGACCGCCAAGGACCTCGTCAGCGACGAGGACATGAAGCTGCTGTGGAAGCTCACGCTCGGCAACGTGCTGTTCCGCGGGACCGAATCGGGCAAGTTCACGCCGTCGGTCGCGGAAGACCTCGGCGTCAACAATTGCCAGTGGGCCTGGAACGCCGACTTCGCCGACTTCGACGCCGATGCCGATCTCGACCTCGTGGTCGTGAACGGATACTACTCGGGCGTCGAATCCAAAGATTGCTGAACGTTCTACTGGCGCGAGGTTCTCGCGCCCTGCGTAGAAGAAGACAAGAGCGCCGCGCACCGTGCGAAGCTCGTGCAAGACCGCGTGAAGTACACCACCCAGAAAGACATCGACAACTTCGGCGACCGCAACCTCATCCAGTCCGCGTCGCTCGCTTTCAACAGCACGTTCTCGCTGAACGGATTCGAACGCAACTTCTACTTCGAGAACCGCGGCGATCGGTTCGACGAGCTCGGTGCCGTGTCGGGGATCGACTCCGACATCGATGCGCGCAGCTTCGGCATCGGCGACCTCGACCGCGACGGCGATCTCGACATCGTCATCAAGAACCTGCAGCGACGCTTGCTGCAGTGCTACCGCAACGAGATCCCGGCCGAAGGACGCCACCGCGTGTTCTTCCGGCTCACGGGCACCGAATCGAACCGCGACGCGATCGGCACGCGCGTCGAGATTCGCCACGGCGACGACGCGTTCCAGATGGCCGAAGTGCGCTCCGCGAACGGCTTCCAGTCGCAGTCCGCGCGCGAGCTGTTCTTCGGGCTCGGCGACGACGACGAGCTGACGCGCGTGGAGGTGTTCTGGCCTTCGGGCAAGCGCGAGACGTTCGAGAAGCTCGCGGCCGACCACACGTACTTCTTGCGCGAAGGTCACGGGATCGACCGCAAGGAAGCGATCGAGGCCGGCAAGCAGACCGAACTCGCGTCCGACTCGCGTGCGACCGTCCCGAAGCAGACCTTCTTCGCGAAGGAACGCAAGGCGCCGCAGTTCACCGATCGCGACATCGAGGGTCGCCCCGTCACGTCCGAGAAGCTCTACGAGTCGACGTTCCTCGCCTCGTTCGTGAAGACTTGGCTGCCCAACTACGACGAGCACCTCGCGCTCTTGAAGAAGATCGACGGCCTGCACGAAGACCTCGACGTGGTCGTGTTCCTCATCGAACCGGTCGACGACGACAAGGTCGAGAAGGCGCGCGCAACGGGCCTCACGGTGGTCCGCACGGCGTACAACCGCTACGCACCGGCCTTCGCGCAGCAGACCAACATGCTCTTCCCGAGTACGTTCCTCGTCGAGAAGGGCTCGGTCGTGTTCGACATGATCGGCGCGCTCGACGAGACCAAGGCGCTGCAAGCGCTCGAGGACAAGCTGCAGTAGCCCGCACGAACGGGCGCCGACGTTTCGAGAGGCCGATGTTTCGAGAGCTCGACTACCAAGAGACTCCGCTCGGTGAGCTGATCCTTCGCGAGCGCTCGTCGCCGTCGCTCGGCGGCGCCACGGTGTGCGAGGTCTTGCTCGACGGCGAGTACCTCATGTCGAGCCACGTGACGGCGAGCGAGACTGCGCTCGCGACGCTCGGCATCGCGGCCGCGCGTGTCACCGACGGGCCCGTACTCGTGGGGGGACTCGGCCTCGGGATCACGGCGGCGACGGCGCTCGACGTCGACGACCGGATCGAAGTGACCGTGGTCGACGCGCTCCCGGCCGTCATCGACTGGCACCGCCGCGGGCTCATCCCGATGGGACGCCGCCTCGTCGACGATCCGCGATGCACGATCCACGAGGGCGACTTCTTCGCGTGGTTCGACGCGCCGCCGGCGATCCGCTTTCGCTCGATCCTCGTCGACATCGATCACTCCCCCGCCTCGCTTCTCGACGCAGCGCACGCCCGCTTCTACGAGCCCGCCAGCCTGGACGCGCTGCGCACGCATCTTCTCCCGGGCGGCAGCTTCGCGCTCTGGTCGGCCGACGAGCCCACGCCCGGCTTCCTCGATCGCGTTACGGGTTTCGCCACCGTCGACGTCCATCCGATCGACTTCGACAACCCCCACTCCGGGCCCGATCGCAACTGGGTCGTCGTCGCCGTCGCGGGCTAGTCCCCCCGGTGTTCCCACTTGCCGCGACGTGAGATAGAATCCTCCCTTCTCCGGCCGGCAGGCGATCCGGCCGCCGACGCAAACCCGAGTCCTCGCCGATCGCGCGGGACGGAAGGAGTCGAGCGTGTCCACCCAACCCCGAAGCGCGAGCAGCGACCCGCGATGGCCCTTGATCGTCGGCTTCGGCGGCGTCGACGCCGCCGGGCGCTGGGGCGGCCCGAATCACCCGGCCTTCGAGTCGATGGTCCACGATCGCGGCGACATGCCGGACGCGCCGCACCTCGAGCAGCTACGCTTGATGGAGCTCGCGCGACGCGAGGCCGACGGTCGCTACCGTTTCGTCCCCGAAGACCGCACGCTCGACGCGGCCGACCTCGTCGCGCAAACGCGCGATCGCGTACGCGACAACATCTTCGTGCGCGAAGTGCCGTTCGACGCGAGTCGCATCCCGGCGCTCCACAAGATGCGCGCCTCGGAAGTCGTCGTCCGCCGCTCCGACCTGCCCGATCCGCTCCCCGAAGGGTGGGTCGTCGAGCCGGGCCCCGACGAAGACCGCGTGCGAATCGTTCTCTCCGACTCGAACGACCTGTTCGGGTGGAAGACACGCGCTTCGGCCGTCTCGACCGCCGGTAGCATCCCGAACGGCTTCCAGCCCTATCCGGAAGAGGCCCCCGGCCCCGCGAAGCGTCGCGTCGCGCGCAATCTGTGGCTCGGGCTCTGGTCGGTCAACGACGCGTTCCGATCGGTCGGCCTCGACTTCGCCGAAGTCTCGCGCGTGATCCCGCAAGACGACATCGGCGTCTACTTCGCGTCGGCCATGGGACAGGTCGGGCCGCGCGGCTTCTACGGCTACGTCAAATCGCACATCTTCGGCGAGCGTCCGCAGTCGACCCAGGTGCCGTTCAGCCTCACGAACACGCCGGGCGCGTTCGTCGCCGCCTACACGACGGGCAGCGTCGGACACATCTCATCGGACGTCGGCGCGTGCGCGACGTTCATGCTCAACCTGCACAACGCGCTGCGCGACATGCGAAGCGGCAAGCGCCGGTTCGCGATCGTCGGCGCCTGCGACGCGGCCGTCTACCCGTGGACCATCGCGGGCTACGACGTCATGAACGCGCTCGCGCGCGACGAAGCGCTCCCGCGCGACGAGAACGGACGCCCGATCCACCGCCTCGCGAGCCGTCCGTTCGGCCAAGATCGACTCGGCTTCGTGATCGGCGAAGGTTCGTTCGCGATGCTGCTCGCCGACCGCGAGCTCGCGCGTGAGCTCGGCCTTCCCGCGCGCGGCCTCGTGTGCGACGTCGCCGCTCACTCCGACGGCTGGAAAAAGTCGATCTCGGGGCCCGGGATCGGCGACTACCCGTGCCTGCACGGAATCCTCTCGACCGTGTCGCGACACTTCGGCATCGACGCGCTGCGCAAGCGCAGCTTCGTCTCGGCGCACGGATCGAGCACGCCGCAAAACGGCATCACCGAAGCCCGCCTCTACCGCGAGTACGCCGAGGCGTTCGGAATCGAGAAGTGGCACGTCACGGCGCCCAAGAGCTTCGTCGGCCACTCGATGGGAGCCGCGGGCGGTGTGCAATCCCTCGCCAACGTCATCTCGCTCGAGCGCGGCGTCATTCCGCGCATCCGCAACCTCGACACCGTCGGCGTCGACCCCGAGCTCGGTTCGGATCGCGTCGACTTCCTCGTCGACAACCACGAGTTCGACCCGGCCTCGATGGACATCGCGATCGGCGTCTCCAAAGGCTTCGGCGGATTCAACGTCGCCGAGGCCTTCGCGGGCCCACGCCTCGCACGCGAATACCTCGACGCCACGATGGACGCCAGCGACCGCAAGACCTACGAAGCCGCCCTCGACAAGCGCGCCGAAACCGCCGCGGAACACCAAGACGCCTACCTCGAAGGCCGCCACATGATCCACTACGACAGCAATCGACCGCTGACCGTGGACGCCGTGCGCATCACGAGCCCCGAGCAACTCGAAGTCGACGGCTATCACCCGTTCGACTTCGGCGAAGAGTAGCTCTCCGGGGGGGCCGCTGCGGCGGGGCGTGGTGCGGTGCAGGGGGCGAGGTGCTCATGTCGCTCGGGGCGAGCGGCGTGGGATCATCGAGGGGGATCTTCGCACGGGCATGTAGGTGCGAGCGGACCGCGCAGGAGCCTCGCTCCAAAATCGCTTCTCGCCCCCTGCACCGCACCCCGCCCCTCGTCGGACGAACCTCCGCAAGCGACACTCGCCGCCGGCGCGATCGGGCTGGGGTTTGCCGAAGCGTCCGGGACCGAACGCCGACAAGCATCGGTCCGACCGAACGGGCGCCTCCGAGTCGTCCTCTCGTGTGACCGCGAACTCGAAACGCCGAGTCCCCTCTCACCCGACTCCGAACCGCCAACGCGCAGTCACTTCCGACTCAGCTTCGTAACCCCCGTCGAAGTCGCAACCGCCACCGAATACGCCCGACGTCCCCCGCCATCCGCACGCCCCCCCATCCCCCAGCCCCCATCCCCCAGCCCCCAGCCCCCAGCCATGCCATGCCATGCCATGCCATGCCATGCTTCGCCCTGCTTCGCCCTGCTTCGCTCTGCATCGCTTGGCTGTGCTGTGCCCTGCTTCGCTCCGCTCTGCTGCGCCGCGCCCTGCTGTGCTTTGCTGTGCTTTTGCCGTCCCGCTTCGCGAGAGGCTCGTCCGACGAGGGCTCGGATGTCGTGCAGGGGGCGAGAAGCGATTTTGGAGCGAGGCTCCCACACGGCCCGCCCGCACCTGCAAGCCCGTGCGAAGACCCCCCTCGAAAATCCCACGTCACTCGCCCCGAGCGACATGAGCACCTCGCTCCCTGCGCGACATCCGAGCCCGTACTCTGGGAACAGCAGCGAGCGCTACATGTTGCGCCGGTACTGCCCACCCACTTCGTACAGAGCGTTGGTGATCTGGCCGAGGGACAGCGTTTCGACGGCGGTCATGAGTTCGCCGAAGACGTTCTCGCCTGCGATGGCGGCGGCCTTGAGACGTTCGACGGCGGCGTCGCTCGCGTCGGCGTGGCGCTTCTGGAAGTCGGCGAGGCGGGCGAGTTGGTCTTCCTTCTCGTCTTCGGTCGAGCGGATGAGCTCGGACGGGGTCTCGTCGCCTCCGTCGTCCGACTTGGTGAAGGTGTTGACGCCGATGATGGGGAGCTCGCCCGTGTGCTTCAGGCTCTCGTAGTGCAAGCTCTCTTCTTGGATCTTGCCGCGTTGGTACATGCGTTCCATGGCGCCGAGGACGCCGCCGCGGTCGGCGAGGCGCTCGAACTCGAGGAGCACGGCCTCTTCGACGAGGTCGGTGAGTTCGTCCATGATGAACGCGCCCTGGTTCGGGTTCTCGTTCTTCGCGACGCCGAACTCGTGGTTGAGGATGAGCTGGATCGCGACCGCGCGACGCACCGACTCTTCGGTCGGCGTGGTGATCGCCTCGTCGTAGGCGTTCGTGTGCAGGCTGTTGCAGTTGTCGTAGATCGCAAGCAGCGCTTGCAGCGTCGTGCGAA
>JAUIME010000265.1 GCA_030433195.1 bacterium | reverse complement strand
TCGCCGCGTTTCGCTTTCCCGCACGTACCCGACCGCGGCCTCGACCGCAGCTCCGCGCACGGCCTCGCCCCCATCGCCACGCGAGACGTGCCCCACCTCCCCGCTCCGTAATCGGATCGACGATCGATCGTCCCGAGAGTCGCGACACGATCGACGAGCTTCCGCGTCGAGGATTCCGGGTACGGATCCGTGCGGATCCGGCTCCGACCGAGTCCGGACGAAAACGGAGGTATTGCGAATGCGACGATCCCGATTCGAGAAGTCCTCGAGCCGCGGAGTGGCGTCGTCGGGCGTCAAGCTCGAGATCGCGCCGATGCTCGACGTCACGTTCCTGCTGCTCGTGTTCTTCCTCTGTGTGGTCCGCTTCAAGACCCTCGAGGGACGGTTCGACACGTTCTTGCCGAACGACGGGCGTCCGACGTCGCGCGAAGAGACCACCGAGCTCCCCATCGAAGTGCGCATCACCAAGACCCCGGACGGCTCCACGATCGCGGTCGGGCGCCAGGTGGTCGAGCGGATCTCTCATCGACAGACGGGCGCCGACACCGAGATCCGCCTGCCGCAGCTCGCCGCCGAAGTTGCTAGGTTGTCGGCTCGATTGCCGGGGACGCCCGTTCTCATCGACCCCGATCCGCAAGTCCCCAACGGGCACGTGGTCGCCGTCCTCGACACCCTCGTTATGCACGAGATCACGAATGTTCGATTCGCGGCGCCAGCCAAGAAGTAGAAGCCTCTACGGTCGAGGCGCCCGCCCGGCTCCGTCCGACGGTCGCCTCGGCCGAAGTCGAGGTCCCCGATCGTACGAGCGTTCCGCGGCCCCATCGCGACCCGCACGATCCCTCGCAGGACGCGTTCGCCGCATCATTCGCCACGCGGCACTTCTCGCGCTGATCGCACTGTTTCCGTTCTCGATACCCGGATGCGGAAGCGGTGCGTCCCCCACCGACGGCGAGAACGCCCGCCGCGGGTCCGCTCCCGATAGCGCCCCAGGAGGCACTGCCGAATCCCGCAGGTCGGACGCGCGGCCGAGCGTCCCCACGTCGGTCATCCTCGTGACGCTCGACACGACGCGTGCGGACCGCCTCGGCTGCTACGGCGATCCCGACGCGCGCACCCCCTGGCTCGATCGCCTCTCGCGCGAGGGCGTGCAGTTCCGTGACGCGTTCTGCCATGCGCCGATCACCCTGCCAAGCCATGCGTCGATTCTCACCGGCACGTACCCGCCGACCCACGGGCTGCGCAACAACGGCGCGGGACGCCTCGACGAATCCGCGTGGCTGCTTGCGGATGCCTTCGCGCGGGCCGGCCACGCGACCGCCGCGTTCGTGTCCGCGGCCCCGCTCGATGCCCGCTACGGCCTCGCGCGAGGTTTCGATCTCTACGACGACACGTTTCCGACGCGCCCCGGGGGAATGCACTCGTTTCCCGAGCGGCGCGGCAACGAGACCACCGGGCCGGCACTCGCGTGGCTCGACTCCGTCCCGCGCGATCGCCCGCTTTTCCTTTGGGTTCACTACTTCGATCCGCACGCTCCCTACGCCCCGCCGTCGCCGTTCGACGGGATCGCGGGAGGAGGCTACGCCGGCGAAATCGCCTATACGGACTACTGCTTCGGCGCCCTCCTCGCTCGGATGCGTGCGCTCGGGCGCGACGCCTCGACGTCGTGGATCGTCACCGCCGACCACGGGGAGAGCCTCGGCGAGCACGGTGAGCCGAGCCACGCCGTCTTCGTCTTCGACGCGACGATCCGCGTGCCCCTGCTCGTTCGGAATGCCCCGACCCGATCCGGGACGGGCACGAGCGACGCCTCTCGCCGGGTCGGCGAGCCGTCGCTCGATCCTCGCCCCGCCGACGCGGTCGACATCGCGCCCACGGCGCTCGGCCTCGCGGGCCTCGCGATTCCCGCCGACCTCCCGGGTGCCGACCTCTCGACCCCAACGCCGGTCGACCGCGATCGCGCGATCTACGGCGAGAGCGCGTACGGCTACCTCGAGTACGGGTGGAGTCCGCTCGAGAGCATTCGCCGCGGGCCTTGGAAGCTCATCGTCGGGGGCGGCCGCCGCGACCTCTACGACCTCACGACGGACCCCGCCGAGGTACGTCCGGCTCCCGACTCGCCCGAACACCAAGCGATGGCCGACCGGCTCGCCGCCGAGCTCGCGGCCCTTCGCGGGTCGTTCGCAACCGCTCGACCCACCGGCGACGAAGCGCTCCGCGACGCTCGACTGCGCCAACTCGGCTACGCGACCGGCGCCGGGCGCGACCTCGCCGTACCGGCAGCCACCTCGCCCGAGAGCCGGCGTCTCCCGAGCCCGATGGACCGCGCCATGGTCCTCGGAGGCATGCAGGAGGCCCGAGAGAGGTCGAGCGAGGGGTTTCACGCGGCCGCGGCCGCCAAGTTGCGCGACCTCGCGGCCCTCGATCCGGGCAACCCCCAGATCGCACTGCTGCTCGCGATCGAACTGCGCCGACTCGCTGCGCAAACCCCCTCGCTGCGCGCCGTATCGCACGAGGAAGCCCTGCGCGAGCTCCGCCGCGCCATCGAGCTGCGCCCGAGATTCACGGCCGCCCGTAACCTCGCGGTCGCCACGTCGATCCAGACGAACGCACTGGGCGAAGCCCGCCGAATCGGTGAAGGGACCATCGAGCTCGGCGTCGCCGACGCCGACTCGCATTTCTTCCTGTACCACGTGCACACGACCGCAGCCGACGCCCCGTGGGCCGACGCGGAGATCGCGGCCGAACACCTCGAGCGATGCCTCGAAATCGACCCCGGACACGAAGGCGCGCTCGCCGCGAAACCACCTTCCCGGCGCTGATTCGCCGCCCCTTTCGGCCCCGGATCGATGGAGATCTAAGCGTCAATTCGAGAACGACTTAACGAGCCTTTCCGAGGCTCGCGAAATACTTCGAACGAATCTTGACACCTCTCTGGCTCAGCGATAAAATGCGCGCGCTTTTTTCCGCAATGGAAACAATGCATGCATTTGGAAAGAAGGGATTTGGGTCTCCCCGCTCCTCGTTGGCGCGGTTCGCTTTCCTCGCTCGTTCCAGGCCCGGTCACGGCGTGATCGGCACCCTCTTCGAGTCCCCGTTCGACTACGGCGACGTCGAACGAACGGGGCCGCTTCGGCGAGGCGGCTCGCTTCGGATTCGTCTGCGTCGACACCTATCGATGCGGTCGCGCGTCCGAGCGTTCGGGCAAAACCGAACGGCGAAACCGAACCTACGAGATCATCCCGAAACGCGATTCGCGGAGTCCCGGTTTTCAAGTTTTTTGCGAAAGGTAGAGATGATGCACATCGCTCGCTTCGCCACGATCTTGGCCTTGCTGGCCGCTTGCCTGCTCTGGACCTCGTGCCGGGGATCCGCTGTCGACGACGACTCGTCGACTTCCGAAGCGGTCACGGAGGCTTCGTCCGGTGACTCCGAGACGTCGTCTTCCGGCTCCGGCGACGCCGAAGAGTTCCTGCGCCAAGCATCGGAAATGCAGGAGCTCCGTTCGCAGAAGAACGAAGTCGTCGTCGACAACCTGCTCGAGACCGCGCGCCGCTATCGGGATCGCGGCGAGTTGCAGAAAGCGTGGGACAGCACCCTTCGAGCTCTCGAAGTCGACTCCACGAACGCCGAAGCGCGGACGATGTACAACGAGATCGGCCGCTTGCTCGGTTACACCGAGCAGACCACCGAGGACATCAAGAAGGTCCTCAGTGATCGCTACCGCGTCGCGCAAGAAGCGCAGCGCGCCGAAGCCGAGCGTCGTTACACGCGCGGCGTCGAGTTCATGAGCGAAGACGACTACGAAGCCGCGATCCGCGAGTTCGAAGCCGTCCTCGCGATCGCGAAGTGGAATCCCTACCGCGACATCTCCTACGACGATCTCAAGGCCGAGACCGAGGCGAAGCTCGCCGAAGCCGAGTCCGGCAAGCGCGAAGCCGACGCGGCGCGTGAAGACGCGATCGCTCGCGAGATCTACGAAAACCTCAAGGAGCAAGAAGATCGCGTCCAGGCCCAGAAGGCCGACCGCATCCGCTCGCTCTTGGAAGAGGGCTTCGATCGCTTCGACCGTGGTGAGTACGACGCCGCGATGGAACTCGCCAACAGCGTGCTCGACATCGAGCCGAACCACGCCGCGGCCCTCGACCTGCTCGAATCGAGCCGCGAAGCGCGTCACGGCAAGCTCGCCGAAGACCTGCTCAAGAACAAGAAGGAAGCCTACGTCTCGTGGCTCGAGAGTGTCCGCGAAGCGAAGATTCCGCAGTCGGAAGTGCTGCGCTGGGCCGACCGCAAGTATTGGGACGACCTGGTCCTCAAGCGTAAGGGCGCCGAAGTCGGCATGGCCCTCGACGAGGACTCGCCCGAAGTGGCGTCGATCAAGAACCGCCTCGCGAACCAGCGCGTCAACCTCGACTTCGACGACGCGCCGCTCGACGCCGTCATCGACTACCTGCGCTCGATCACGAACATCAACATGGTGGTCGACCCCGAGGTCAAGTCCGAGCTCGAAGCGAGCGGCACGACGGTCAACCTCACGCTCAACGACATCCCGGTCGGCACCGCCCTGCGCGTGCTGCTCGACCGCGAAGAAGACCTCACCTACAAGTTCAGCGACGACGTGCTGCTGATCACGCGCAAGTCGAAGGCGTTCGGCCGCGCGGTTCCGAAGTTTCACGACATCCGCGACATCTCGTTCGGCCTGTCGTCGTTCACGGGGCCCGAGATCAAGCTCACGACGGGTGAAGAAGAGTCCGACGAGCCGATCCCGGCGTTCGGTTCTTCGGAGGTGAAGGAGCCCGAGATTTCGTCCGACGACATCATCGAGCTCGTGCGCAACAACATCGGCGTCGACACCTGGGACAACAACCCGGGCAGCATCGACATCTCGAGCGGTCGCCTGCTCGTCGTGCACACGCCGGACATCCAGCGCGAAGTCGCCAAGTTCCTGAACGACCTGCGCAAGCACCGCGGCATTTCGGTCACGGTCGAAGCCCGCTTCCTCACGGTGCGTGACAACTACCTGCAGGACGTCGGCGTCGACTTCCGCGGTCTCGGCGGTGAGTCGGGAACGCTGGCCGACCTCGACGACGTCACGAACGGCTTCGAAGACAACGCCTCGGGCGGCTTTGACAACTCGGGCGCCGGCCTCCCGGCCGCCGCGGGTGGCAACCCCTCGAGCGGTATCTTCTTCGACGACGGCGGCGACGGTGACTATCGCGGCCGCACGGAGAACCTCTTCGATCGTTCGCTCGGCTCGATGCTCTCGTCGAACGGTGGCCTTTCGCTCCAGATCGCGTACCTCAACGACCTCGAGCTCAACGCCGTCCTCCGCGCGGTCGAGAAGACCGACAAGGCGACGCTCATGACGGCGCCGATCCTCACGGCGTACGACACGCAGAAGTCGTCGATCCACATGATCAACCAGATCGCGTACATCGAAGACTACGAGGTCGAGGTGGCGCAGACCGCGTTCATCGCCGACCCGGTCGTCGGGATCATCCAGGACGGAATCGTCTTCGACGTCCGCCCCACCGTCTCGAACGATCGCAAGTACGTCACGATCGACCTCATGCCGACCGTCGCGTCGCTCAAGAAGCCGATCCCGACGTTCACGACGAACCTCGGCGGCCTGACCTTCCCGGTCACGATCGAGCTCCCCGAGCTCACGATCTCGAAGGCCGGTACGACGGTCATGGTTCCGGATGGCGGTACGGTCGTCATCGGCGGTCTCAAGCAGATCACGAGCATCGACCGGAAGTCCGAAACGCCGTTCTTCTCCGACATCCCCCTCGTCGGCTTCTTCTTCAGCCGCAAGGGCAAGTCGGAAGAGATCGAAGACCTGATCCTCATCGTCACGGTCACGATCAACGACATGATCGAGGCGGAAGAGGCCCTCGGGAAGCGATAACGACCGCAGCATCCACGAAGCAACCAAAGACAGCCGGCTGCGCCCATCCTCATGGCGCAGTCGGCTTTTTTCGCATCATGAGGTCCGCGCGACGAGGGCCACGAGCCGAGGTTTCCACGATGTCCAAGAAGCTACGGGCGGTCCTCTTCGATGTCGACGACACCCTCTTCTCGACGAGCGAGTTCGCTCGGATCGCGCGTGAGAACAGCATCCGCGCGATGATTCGCGTGGGCGTTCGCATGAGCGAGAAGGAACTCATGCGAGAGCTCGAAGAAGTGATCGCGGAGTTCTCGAGCAACTACCAGAATCACTTCGACAAGCTGCTTCAGCGCATCCCGCGCGCCAAGTATCGCGGCGTGAATCCCGGCATCATCGTGGCGGCCGGCGTCAGCGCCTACCACGACACGAAGTTCAGCCAGCTCAAGCCCTACGCGGATGCGGTGACGTTCTTGCGAGCGCTCCAACGCACGTCGCTCGTCTGCGGGGTCGTCACCGACGGGCTGATGGTCAAGCAAGCCGAGAAGCTCTTGCGTCTCGGCGTGTACGAGCTCTTCCATCCCCAGGCGATCTTCATCTCCGACCACATCGGGATCAGCAAGCCGAATCCCAAGCTCTACCGCCGCGCGTGTACGGCGCTCGGGATCGCCCCCTCGTCGGTCCTCTACATCGGCGACAACCCGATCAACGACATCGATCCGCCGAACTCGATCGGGATTCACACGGTCCTGCTCCAGCGTCACGGCAAGTACTCGCACCTGCACGGCAAGTCGTACCCCGACTTCCGCATCAAGCACTTCAACGAGCTCAGGAAGATCCTGCGCGACGAGTTCGCGATCGAGATCCCCGCGCGAGGCGCGAAGGCCGGAAGCCCGGAAACCACGGGCACCGCGGTCACCTCGACGCCTGCGAGCGCCAAGAAGAAGACCGTGACGAAGAAGCCCACGGCCAAGAAGGCCAAGAAGAGCGCACGCACGACTTCGTCCGGAGCGAACGCGTCGAAGGCCTCATCCTCGACGGCCGGTGCCACGAAGAATCCGGGCAAGAAGAAGCCCGGCACCAAGAAGAAGCCCGGGACCAAGAAGAAGACGCAGACGGCAAAAGGCGCCGGGAAGAAGGCGAACGGCTAGCCTTCCTTCTCTCAGG